>NZ_JBVJPE010000015.1:0-195534 GCF_055582805.1 Streptomyces sp. NPDC107498
CAGGTCAAGGTCATGGACTTCGGCATCGCGCGCGCCATGGGCGACGCGGGCATGACCATGACGCAGACCGCCGCGGTGATCGGCACGGCCCAGTACCTCTCCCCGGAGCAGGCCAAGGGAGAGCAGGTCGACGCCCGCTCCGACCTGTACTCCACGGGCTGCCTCCTCTACGAGCTGCTCACCGTCCGTCCCCCGTTCATCGGCGACTCCCCGGTCGCGGTCGCGTACCAGCACGTCCGCGAGGAACCGCAGCCGCCGAGCAACTTCGACCCCGAGATCACGCCCGAGATGGACGCCATCGTCCTGAAGGCGCTGGTCAAGGACCCCGACTACCGCTACCAGTCCGCCGACGAGATGCGCGCGGACATCGAGGCCTGCCTCGACGGCCAGCCGGTCGCGGCCGCCGCCGCGATGGGGATGGGCATGGCGGGCGCGCCCGCGTACGGCGGGGGATACGGCGGCTATCCGCCGGAGGACCAGCCGACCACGGCGCTGCGCCAGGCCGACCCGGCCGGCCAGACGTCGATGCTGCCGCCGGTCAGCCCGGACGACGGCGGCTACGGCTACGACGACCGTCCGGACCGCCGTCGCGGCGGCGGCCAGAAGAAGTCGAACACCTCGACGATCCTCCTGGCCCTCGCGGGCGTCCTGGTGCTCGTCGGCGCGATCTTCATCGGCGTCTCGCTCTTCGACAAGAAGGACGGGCCGCAGAAGGTCACCGTCCCGCAGCTGGTCGGCCAGACCATGCAGGCCGCGCAGGACCGCGCGCGCAACGCGCAGGTGAAGGTCCAGCAGGCCGGCACCGAGCGCTGCGACCAGCCGAAGGACACGATCTGCCGCCAGGAGCCGGCCGCGGACAACATCGAGAAGATGGACGTCGACGGCACGATCCAGGTCTTCCTCTCCGAGGGTGCCCCGCTCGTCGAGGTCCCGGACGTCGTGGAGCAGTCCCAGGAGCGGGCCGAGCAGAGCCTCAAGGACAAGGGCTTCAAGGTCAAGGTGGAGCAGGAGGAGTCCGAGGAGGACCCCGGCACGGTCCTGCGCCAGAACCCGGACGGCAACACCAAGGCGGAGAAGAACTCCGAGATCACGATCACCGTCGCGAAGAAGCAGCTGTCGGAGCTCCCCGGCGTCAAGGGCCGCAACTACGACCAGGCCGTCCAGCAGCTGAACGCGATCGGCTTCACGAACGTGTCCAGGGAGGACGTCGACTCCAACGAGCCCGCGGGCACGGTCATCGACCAGACCCCGCAGGGCCCGTCGAACCAGCCGAAGGACGTCCAGATCACGCTGAAGGTCTCCAAGGGCCCGCAGCAGACGCAGGTCCAGATCCCCACGGGCCTGACCGGCAAGAAGTTCAAGGAGGTCCGGGACACCCTCCAGGGCCTGGGTCTCACGGTCGTCCAGGCGGGCTCGGACAAGGAGGACGCCCTGGTCTTCGGCACGAACCCGCCGGAGGGTTCCATGGTCGACAAGAACCAGCCGATCACCGTGAACACGCTGGGCGGTGGCGGCGGGGACAACAACAACGGCAACCCCGGCGGTGGCGGCGGCGGCTTCTTCGGCTGACGCCCCCGCACCCGGCACGCACGAGAGCCCCGGCATCCCGTACGGATGCCGGGGCTCTCCCGTCCCCCGGGACACCGTCCCGGCTTCGGCCTTCCCGGCTTCAGCGGAGTTCCGCCGGAGGGGTCCGGTCGCGGTCGACCTTCTCGGTGCGCTCCAGTTCGCCCCAGACGACGTAGCGGTAGTCCGAGGTGTACATGGGGGTGCAGGTGGTCAGCGTGATGTAGCGGCCGGGCTCGGTCCTGCCGGATTCCTTCGGGACGGGCTGGAGGACGTCCACGTTGTACTTCGTGGTCTCGGGCAGGGTCTTGTAGACCTTGTAGACGTACCAGGTGTCCTTGGTCTCGAAGACGATCGCGTCCCCGGTCCTCAACTTGTGGATGTTGTGGAATTTGGCGCCGTGCCCGTCCCGGTGGGCGGCGAGCGTGAAGTTGCCCTGCTCGTCCTGCGGGAGCGCGGACTCGACCGGGTCGGTGTAGTAGCCGGCGACGCCGTGGTTGAGGACGTCGGTACCGGTGCCCTGCTTCACCAGGACCTCGCCGTTCTGCATGGCGGGTACGTGGAGGAAGCCGATGCCGTCCTTGGTGTCCAGTGCGCCGGGCCCGTCGGCCCACCGGTCGCGGACCTGGGCGCCGTCCTTGTCGGCGGCGCGGTCGGCGAGGACGTTGGTCCACCACAGGGAGTAGACGACGAAGAGGCCGAGCACCAGGCCCGCCGTGATGAGGAGTTCGCCGAAGAGGCTGATGAGCCCGGCGATCCGGTTGCGCGCGCGTGCCACTAGGTCGTCCCGTCGTCCCGTCCGGAGGTGTGGGGTCTCAGCCTACGAGCGCTTCCGGCTTCCCCTTGCTGCGCGGGCGTTCGTCGACCAGCTTCCCCCACACGATCATGCGGTACGTGCTGGTGAACTCCGGTGTGCAGGTGGTCAGCGTGATGTACCGGCCGGGGCCCTTGAAGCCGGACTGCTTCGGCACGGGTTCGATCACCGACACGTTCGAGGGCGAGGTCTGCGGCAGGATGCCGGTCATCTCGTACGTGTAGTACGCGTTCTGCGTCTCGACGACGATCGGGTCCCCGGGCTTCAGCCGGTTGATGTACCGGAACGGCTCGCCGTGGGTGTTGCGGTGGCCGGCCACCGCGAAGTTGCCCTGCTTGTCGGCGGGCATGGCCGTCTTGAGCTTGCCCTCGCCGTAGTGGCCGACCATGCCCTTGTCGAGGACGTCGGTCTTGCTGGTGCCCTCGGCGATGGGGACGACGACGTCCAGCTTGGGGATGTACATGATGGCGAAGCCCTTGCCGGGCTCGAAGGCCTCGGGCTTCTCGTCGCCGCCCTTGGCCCAGGTGTCCTCGATCTGGGCCTTGGCCCGGTCGGTCTCCTGGCCGGCCCGGACGTTCGTCCACCACAGCTGGTAGGTGACGAAGAGGAGCATGACGACGCCGAAGGTGATGAAGAGTTCTCCGACGAGCCGACTGGCGACGACGCCGACGCTCTCCTTGGCGGCGCGGGCGGCCCGTCGGGCCTCCACGCGGGAGAGGGGGCGCCCTCCGGCGGCGGCCGACGCCGGGGCCAGAGCCGTGGGGGCGGCGCCCCGGTTCCTGCCCCGGCCTCCCTTGGCGGCACGCCGGCGCTCGGCCCGTCCCGGCCCCGGGGGCGGCGGTCCGGCGGGCTCCTCCACGGCCCGCAGGGGCATCGTCTCGTCCGGCGTGGCCACCGGGGGCACTTCCGCCTCGTACGGCCCGTACGAGGGCTCGTAGGGGCCCCCTTGGACGGCGGCGCCCCGGGGCACCGGCTCCTCGTACGCGTACGGCTCGACGACCGGCACGTACGGCTCGACGGCGGGCGCGTACGGCTCGGCGACCGGCACGTACGGCTCGGCCGCGGGCGCGTACGGCTCGGTCGCGGGCGCGTACGGCTCGGCGGCCGACGCGTAGCCCTCGCCGGTCGGCGCGTACGGCTCGGTGTTCGGGTACGGGTCCCCGGGTATCGGCTCCGGTTCCGGACCGTTGGACGGCCGGAACCACGGCGAGCCCGTCGTCACGCGACGGCCTTGCCCACCACCGGAGCGAGCCCCGCCGACCGTCCGACCGCCCCCTTGTCGCCGCACCGCTCCAGCCAGTTGGCCAGCATCAGGTGGCCGTGCTCGGTGAGGACCGACTCGGGGTGGAACTGCACTCCCTCGACGGGCAGTTCGCGGTGGCGCAGCCCCATGATGATGCCGTCCTCGGTCCGCGCCGTGACCTCGAGCTCGGCCGGCAGGGCGGCGGGCTCGGCGGCCAGCGAGTGGTAGCGGGTCGCGGTGAACGGCGAGGGCAGACCGGCGAAGACGCCCCGGCCCTCGTGCGTGACGAGCGAGGTCTTGCCGTGCAGCAGCTCGGGCGCGCGGTCGACGACGCCGCCGTAGGCCACGGCCATCGACTGCATGCCGAGGCAGACGCCGAAGACGGGCACGCCGGTGTCGGCGCAGTGCCGGACCATGTCGACGCAGACCCCGGCCTGCTCGGGCGCTCCGGGTCCGGGGGACAGCAGGACGCCGTCGAAGCCGTCCTGGGCGTGGCTCAGCTCGACCTCGTCGTTGCGGAGGACTTCGCACTCGGCGCCGAGCTGGTAGAGGTACTGAACGAGGTTGAAGACGAAGCTGTCGTAGTTGTCGACGACGAGAATTCGCGCGCTCACTGGCCGTCCACCGTCACATCGTTGAACGGAAGCAGAGGCTCCGCCCAGGGGAACACGTACTGGAAGAGGACATAGACGACCGCGAGGACCAGCACGATCGAGAGCAGCGCCCGTACCCACGCGTTGCCCGGCAGATGCCGCCAGATCCAGCCGTACATGACGTCGACCGCCCCTTCCGTTCGTTACGGGGACCAGAGTACGGGGCGAGCGGGCCGCGGGGGGTCAGCTGCCCAAAGCCTGTGGACGACCGTCGGTCACCGGGCGGGTGGCGTCGAGGTGCGCCCAGACGATCAGCCGGTGGCTGCTGCCCCACTCGGGGTCGCAGGTGGTGAGGGTGAGGTAGCGCCCGGGTCCGTCGAAGCCGGACTTCCTGGGGACGGGGTCGACGACGGCGGTGTCGCCGGGGACGGTCCGGTGGGGGCCGCGGTCGATCCGGTAGGTGAACCAGGTCGTGCCGTCGGTGAGGACGATCGCGTCGCCGGGTCGCAGCCGCGGGAAGTCCTTGAAGGGGTCGCCGTGGGTCCGGCGGTGGCCGGCCACGGCGAAGTTCCCGGTGGTTCCGAGCGGGGCGGTGCGGGCGTAGTGGCCGAGGCCCCGTTTCAGGACGTCGGGCCCGGTGCCTTCGAGGACGGGCCACTTCCAGTCGGGGCCGAGCCGGGGGACGTACATGACGGCGAAGCCCTTGCCGGTGACGTACGGCGCCGGCACGCGCGCGGGGGCGGGCGCGGCGGCGACGGGTGTGCCGGCCCACTCCCGTTGGAGGGTGTCGATCTGGGCGGCTCCGGCACTGTCGGCCTGGACGCCGGTCCAGTAGAGGAGGTACGCGACGAAGAGGACGACCAGGGCGCCGACGGTGACGCACAGCTCGCTGAGGCTCCGTACGACCAGTCGTACCGTCACGGCCCCGGCTCCCCCCGGTCGACCACTCGACGCGTCAGCCCACCGGCTTCGCGTAGTGGAGGTCCACTGTGCCCGCGTACCCGGGAAGAGTCACCCTCCTGTGCTCGTCGACCTTCCAGCCGAGTCCGTACGCCTTGACGTACAGCTGGTAGTTCTGGAGCGCGGGGGACTCGGCGAGCGCCCTGGTCAGCTTCCCCCGGTCACCGACGGCGGTGATCCTGTACGGCGGGGAGTAGACGCGGCCCTGGAGGATCAGGGTGTTGCCGACGCAGCGCACGGCGCTGGTGGAGATGAGCCGCTGGTCCATGACCCGGATGCCTTCGGCGCCGCCGTGCCACAGGGCGTTGACGACGGCCTGGAGGTCCTGCTGGTGGATGACGAGGTCGTTGGCCTGCGGTTCGGGGTAGCCGGGGGCGGCCTGGGCGTTCGGCGGGGCGTCGTCGAGGGTGACGGTGAGGCCGGAGCCGGAGACCTCGGTGGTCCCGGCCTTCGCCTCGAGCGCGTCGAGCTTCTCGTCCTCCGCGCGCGTGGAGCCGTCGTCGCGGGCGGCGAGGGAGTCGACCTGGGTGCGCAGGGCGGCGGTGGTCTCGTCGAGGCCGGCGTTCTTGTGGCTGCGTTCCTCGATGAGGTCGGAGAGCCTCAGGAGCGAGGCGTCCGTCCGGAGATTGGTGCCCTTGGCGGTGTTGAAGCTCGTGACGAAGATCAGTCCGGCGAGGGCGAAGACGGCAAGGGTGAGCACTCGGACGGGGCGCCACCTCGTGGTGCGGCCCGGCCCTTCGGGAGTGTCGGCGGAATTGCTCAACGTACCCTGATCCCCTTCGGTGCCGCGGAACCACTACGCTAACGGACGCTTGGGGGACGCAGTCGTCCTCCTTCGTCACATCCCGGCGCCAGCCACAGTTCCCTGCGCGGTCACGCAGCGCATCGACAGGAGAGTCCCTCGTGCCGAAGTCACGGATCCGCAAGAAGGCCGACTTCACGCCTCCGCCCGTCAAGGCCACCAGCATCAAGCTGACCAACCGCAGCTGGGTGGCGCCCGTGATGCTGGCGCTGTTCGCCATCGGGCTGGTGTGGATCGTGGTCTTCTACGTCACCGACGGTTCCATGCCGGTCGAGTCGATCCGGAACTGGAACATCGTGGTGGGCTTCGGCTTCATCGCGGCCGGCTTCGGCGTCTCCACGCAGTGGAAGTAGGGGACCGAGCGAGGACGGACCGGGTGACCTAGCGGTCACACCGGTCGCTCGTCAAGTTCTCCCCCGAGCTTATCCACAGAGTTGTGCACAGCACTGGATAACTTACGAAGATCTGTGGATAACTCAGCATGAGGTTGACGCCGGTATGACCGGAATCACCCCCCGAGGTTATCCACAGCGCCCCTCGCCTCCCTGGGGAAACACCAGGTCAGAGGCGGGGGGCGCTGTCTTTCCCCACGCAGCGGACAGGACTCGCCACACACTGTGGATAACTCTGGGGAAAGCTCACAGAAGAGCTCTTCCACAGGTGTGCACGCTCAGGTGAGCGCTGCCGAACGGGCGAGCACGATCCCCAGATCGATCAGGAGCACCAGCGCACAGGCCCCGTACTGCACGAGGTCCCGGCGGGCCCGCGGCGCGTGCACCATCGCGTACGCGACCAGGGCCCCGGCCACCAGACCGCCGACGTGCGCCTGCCACGAGATCCCCGGACGGGTGAACGTGATGAGCAGCGACAGCGCCACGAAGAGGACCACCGGCCGCATGTCCTGCCGCCGACGCCGGGCCAGCACGGCCCAGGCGCCGATCAGGCCGTAGACGATGCCGGAGGCACCCAACGAGAACTGGTTCTGCGGGGAGAGCAGATAGGCGAGCGCGGAGCCGGAGAGCCCGGCGAGCAGACAGAGGGCCGCGTACCGGATCCGCCCGAGCTCGGGTTCGACGATCCCGCCGATCACCCACAGGCCCAGCATGTTGAAGAGGAAGTGCGGGATCTCCTGGTGGAGGAAGGCGGAGGTCAGCAGGCGGTACCACTCGCCGTCCGAGACCCCGACCAGCTCACCGCCCGGCAGGTACGCGCCGCCGATGAGCGCCAGGTCGTCGACGAGCCGGTCGCCCACCGCCTGGACGGCGATGAACAGCGCCAGGTTGATCGCGACGAGGATCTTGGTGACGAAACGCTCGTCCGTCGTCACCCGACCACCGGCGAGCGTCCGGGGCTGGTTGGCGTCGGCGGCGTGCCCCGTCCCCGAACCGTCCCGCACGCACCCGGGGCACTGGAAGCCGACGGAGGCGGAGATCATGCACCGCGTGCAGATGGGCCTCTCGCAGCGGGCGCAGCGGATGCCGGTCTCGGCCTCCGGGTGGCGGTAGCAGCGCAGCGGACCGGGCTGCGTGTCCATGGGAGGTCCCGTCCCTTCCGCCTCAGCGCTTCTCGATCACCACGGACTCGACGACCACGTCCTGGAGCGGGCGGTCGGTGTGCGGGTCGGCCGCGGTGGTCGCGATGGCGTCCACGACCTTCCGGCTCTCCTTGTCCACGACCTCGCCGAAGATGGTGTGCTTGCGGTTCAGCCAGGTCGCCGGGCCGACGGTGACGAAGAACTGCGAGCCGTTGGTGGCCGGGCCGGCGTTGGCCATGGCCAGCAGGTAGGGACGGTCGAAGAAGAGCTCAGGGTGGAACTCGTCGGCGAACTCGTAGCCCGGTCCGCCCGTGCCGTTCCCCAGCGGGTCGCCGCCCTGGATCATGAACCCCTTGATGACCCGGTGGAAGACCGTTCCGTCGTAGAGCGGGTCCGAGGAGACCTTGCCGGTGGCGGGGTGCGTCCACTCGCGCTCCCCGGAGGCGAGTTCGACGAAGTTCCGGACCGTCTTCGGGGCGTGGAACGGCATCAGCCGCACCTCGATGTCCCCCAGGCTCGTCCTGAGGATCGCGTACAGCTGCTCGGCCACGGTCGCCTTCCGTCCACGTCGTCTCGGATCATGCCGCGTCTGTCTCCGGCACGTCCGATCCTCGCATGCCCCGGATGCCAGCCCCACATGCCGGAGCTCGCTTCGGCGGGCATGATTCCGAAAAGGATGGAAAGGCGAAAACCCGACATCGCCACCGAGGAGGAGGAATCCCGTGACCCGCATGGACAGCGTGCGCTCCGCGACAGGTTCGGCGAAGGAGAGCGTCCTGCACGCCGCGGAAGTGGTGGCGCCCTACGCCGGCACGGCCAAGGACCAGGCCGCACTCTACGCGCACGAGGCGCGGGCGATGCTCGCGCCGAAGCTCTCGAAGGCCGCTCAGCAGGCCCGTACGCAGGCTCGCGTGCAGTACGACTCGTACGTCGCACCACGCGTACCGCCGCGGGTCGACGCGGCCGCACACCGTGCGGCGGTCAAGACCCGCCGGGCCGCCCGTCAGGCGGCCGACTACACCGTTCCGCGCGTCGAGAGCGCGGTCGCCGCGACCGGTCCCGCTCTAGAGGAGGCCGGGGCGCGTTCCACCGCCGCCTGGGCCGCGCTGCGCGGTCAGGTGACGCCGAAGGAAATCCAGAAGATCGTCAAGAAGCACGAGCGTCGGGCCAGGGCCGGACGCGTCGCCAAGGGATTCGTCGTCCTCGGCGTGGTGGTCGGCGGCGTGTTCGCCGCCTGGAAGTGGTGGGACAAGCAGGCCAATCCCGACTGGCTGGTCGAGCCTCCCGCTCCCACCGAGATGGACGAGGGCTCCTCGCTGCCGCCCGAGGACGGCGGTGGGGCTCCCCTCGACGCGGAGGTGGAGACCGAGGCGGATGCCGCGGCCGCCGCGGAGGCCGCCGAACGCGACGAGCGCCGCTGACCGACCACCGCTCCTGCCGGGGCCCTACCGGGTCCCTGCCGGGTCGTTACGAGGTCCTGCCTGGTCCTGCTCGGGTACTGCCGGGGTCCTGATGGGGCACTGCCAGTTCCTGCTCGGGTTCTGCCAGGCCCTGCCGGGGCCCGTACGTGGTCCTGCTCCGGGCCCTGCCGGGCCGTACGTGGTCCTGCTCCGGGCCCTGCCGGGGCCCGTACGTGATCCTGCTCCGGGCCCTGTCGGGCCTGCACGTGGTCCTGCTGGGCCGTACGGGGGATTCCGCTGGTCCTGCCGTGGTCTCGCCGGGCCCGCCGCGGTCGTTCCGCGGGGTCCCGCGGGTGGGGTGGGGGGGAGTACGCGTCGTGGCTCTCCACGCCTTACGCCGCGGCGAGCGCGAGCTCCGTCAGCGCGGCCGGGTCGGTCTCGACCCCGGCGGTCGACGAGGACCGCTGCCGCGCGGAGGGGGAGGAACCATGGGCCTCGGCGGCGATGCGCTGCTTGATGGTGGGCGGCAGGGAGCGGTCCCCGGCGAGCGGCCACCGGCGCGCCCGCTGCGCCGGTACGGAGGCGAGCGCGCGCTCCGGAGCGGCGGCGGCGGGAACGGCGACGGGGGCGGCCGGCTCCTCGGGCTGCTGGACGGCGGGCTGCCCGGCCGCGGCGGCGGTGTTCGCCAGGCCGACGGAGGCGAGGAGGGCGAAGAGGACGGAGATGAAGGCGGTCCAGAACTGCTTGACCTTGGCGGTGGCCATGGTCCCTCACTTTCGTGACGTTCCCGGATGGTTCATTTCGGGTTGCGCGCTTTACATACCTTTCTCATGATGTTGATGCGGTCCCGATTTGCGGGGACCGACGCCGTCGCCGCGCAGTTCTTCCGATGAACACCACCCGTACGGCCCCGTGCCGCCCGGTCACCCAGCGCCACGACGTCCGGCCCCGGGGCCGCCTCCCCGCCCCCCGGCCCCCTCATGGAACGCGAAAGACCCCCTCGGCCTGCGCTGTCGCAGGCCGAGGGGGTCTGTCCGAGTGGAGCCTAGGGGAGTCGAACCCCTGACATCTGCCATGCAAAGACAGCGCTCTACCAACTGAGCTAAGGCCCCGGAACGAGGACAGCGTACCGGGTCACCCCCCATGTCCGGCAAAAGGATTGGGACTCCCGGTGGGCGACCACGCTCCGTAAGATGCTGACCGGGGTTCGCAGTGGCGAACCAAGGGATGGGGAGAAGCAATGGACGCAGCGCAGCAGGAAGCCACGGCAAGAGCCAGAGAGCTTCAGCGCAGTTGGTACGGAGAGCCGCTGGGGGCGCTCTTCCGTCGCCTGATCGACGACCTCGGGCTCAACCAGGCCAGGCTCGCGGCCGTGCTCGGGCTCTCCGCGCCCATGCTGTCCCAGCTGATGAGCGGCCAGCGGGCCAAGATCGGCAATCCGGCCGTCGTCCAGCGCGTCCAGGCACTCCAGGAACTCGCCGTCCAGGTCGCCGACGGCAGCGTCAGCGCCGCCGAGGCCACCGACCGGATGGACGAGGTCAAGAAGTCGCAGGGCGGCTCCGTCCTCACCGGCACGGCCCAGCCGAGCACCGCCTCGGGCGGGCCGACCGTGCGCCGCGTGGTCCGCGAGATCCAGTCCCTGTTGCGCTCCGTGGCGGCCGCCGGCGACATCCTCGACGCCGCCGACTCGCTCGCCCCGGCCCACCCGGAACTGGCAGAGTTCCTCCGGGTGTACGGCGCCGGGCGCACCGCCGACGCGGTCGCCCACTACGAGTCGCACCAGAACTGACGCGGGCCCGGCGGACGGCCGGCACCGCGGGGCCGACGCACACGGGGAGCGGGCGCAGCGCGATGGGTGAGGTCTTCGCTGGTCGGTACGAGCTGGTCGACCCGATCGGACGCGGCGGGGCGGGCGCCGTGTGGCGTGCCTGGGACCACCGGCGCCGCCGCTACGTGGCGGCCAAGGTGCTCCTGCAGAGCGACGCGCACACGCTGCTCCGCTTCGTCCGTGAGCAGGCGCTGCGGATCGACCATCCGCACGTCCTCGCCCCGGCCAGCTGGGCCGCCGACGACGACAAGGTCCTCTTCACCATGGACCTGGTGGCCGGCGGCTCGCTGGCCCATGTCGTCAGGGACCGCGGGCCGCTGCCGCCCCGTTTCGTCTGCACCCTGCTCGACCAGCTGCTCTCGGGCCTGGCCGCGGTGCACGCCGAGGGGGTCGTGCACCGGGACATCAAGCCCGCCAACATCCTCATGGAGGTCACCGGCACCGGGCGGCCGCACCTGCGGCTGTCCGACTTCGGCATCTCCATGCGCAAGGGCGAACCCCGCCTCACCGAGACCGACCACGTGGTGGGGACGCCCGGTTACTTCGCGCCCGAGCAGCTCCTCGGCGCCGAGCCGGACGTCACCGCCGACCTCTTCGCCGTCGGACTGGTCGCGCTCTGTCTGCTCAAGGGCCGCAGGCCGGACTCCCGGGCGCTGGTCGAGCACTTCCTCGCGCACGGCACCCCGGGCGCTCCCGAGGGCGTCCCGGAGCCGTTGTGGCAGGTGCTCGCCGGGCTGCTCCAGCCCGATCCACAGGCGCGGTTCCGGACGGCCACGGGAGCGCGCAAGGCGCTGAGCGCCGCCGCGGAGATGCTGCCCGGGCCCGGCCCCGGCGAGGAGCCGGAGGAGCCGGTGGAGATCCCCGACCGACTCGGCCCCCTCCCGGCCGGCTTCGGCCCGGAAGGCCCCACGGCCCCCGCAGGCTCCGCGGTTCCCGCAGACCTCATGGGCTCCGCAGGCCCCACAGGTTCAGCAAACCCCGCAAACCTCACGGGCTCCGCCCACCCCACCGGCCCCACAAGCCCCACACGCCCCGCGGGGCAGCCCGCGGAACCCGCGCACCCCGCCACCACCACACCCCCCGCCGCCCACGCCCCGGCGGCCCAGACGACCCCAGCGGCCCTGACGGCCCCAGCGGCCCTGACGGCCCAGGCGGCCCCGATGCTGCCCGGCCCCTCCGAGACCGGCAGCTTCCACCTGCCTCCGCCGGTCCCGCCCCCGGTCCCGCACCCGGCCCCGTCCTTCGCGCAGGCGCCCGCCCCGGCGGCGGCGCCGTACGGACGGGCTCCTGCTCCCCCGTACGCCCCTCACCCCCCGCACGGCCCGCTCCCCGCCCGGGCTCCCGCGCCGCTCTCCCCCGTGCGCCGGCCGGGACCGCCCCCGAAGGTGGCGGTCCCGGTGCTCCTGGTCGCGCTGGTGTGCCTCGCGGTCGGCTTCTGGGCCCTGTCGCGGCTCTGAGGCCTCAGGCCCGCCGCCGGGCCAGCAGGGTCCAGGCCCCGAGTCCGAGGAGCAGCACGGTCCCGGTGCCGATGCCGGCCGTCGCGACGATCGCCATCGTGCCGTCCGTCGCGGTCGAGGCCCCGGTGGCGCCGTTCGCCGCGGCCTCCCGGTCGTCCGCCGTCACCGAGAAGATCCCGGGGTCCGCGTCGTACGGGGGAGCCTGCCTCGGGCTGCCCTCGACGTTCACCCGGAGCGTCAGCGGCACCGGCTCGTCGCCGTACTCGGCGGCGACCTCCGGGCTCAGCGTCGCCGACAGGTAGTACCAGCCGGCGAACCGCATGCCGCTGGTGGCCTCCTGGTACGAGGTGCGGTTCTCGTGGGCGACCGGCCGCAGCGGGTCGAGCGCCAGCGTCGCGGGCTTCCCGTCGTAGCGGACCGTGTCCATGGTGACGAAGCCGAGGGCCGGGTTGTCGAGCGAGAGGGCGAGCGCGTTGCCCACGGATTCCCCCTCGGTGCCGCTGCCCAGTTCGGCGCCGGCGAAGAGCTGCTGCCCCCAGTCCACGGGCACCCGGTAGAAGAGGGTCTGGCCGGGCCGGATGTCGGCCCGCCACTCGCCCTCCCGCAGTGCGACGGCCTCGTGGAACCCGGCGCCGCCCTGCCGCTTCCGCTGCCCTCCGGCCGGCGGCGCGGGGGTGCCCGACGGCCAGGCTTCGGGCAGGGCGGTGGGACCGGCCCGCTCGAGGAGGGGCTCGGTGACGTACCGGATCTCCAGCTCCCAGTCGTCCGGGGCGGAGGTCGCCGCCGATTCGCGCTCGACGACCACGTAGTGGGCGCCCTGCTCCTGGCAGCCGGAGGAGTCCGGGTCGACGATCCGGCGGGCGTAGGCGGCGAGCGGCCGGGCGTACTGCCCCGGGCCGAAGCGCACCTGCTGGGAGCCGCAGTCGGCGCCGGAGTTGTCCTGGATGCCGACCTCGAAGCCGTCGCCGTACTCGACCTTGCCGCCGGGCTCGGGGACGGCGACGACGGAGACGTACGCGTTCCGCTTCGTGTCGAGGTCGACCCGGTAGGAGACCTTGCCGTCCTTCTCCAGGGTGTCGCGGTACGTCCGGCCGGTCCGCAGGGTCGTCGCGTCGAGGCTGGAGGCGGCGCCCCGGATCCGCTGGGCCGAGCCGTCGAAGGCGTACGGCGGCGCGGCCGTCCCCCCGGCGCCCTCGGCGGGCGGGGCCTCGGCGGCCCGGGCCCGGGCGGGCGCGGACGTCATCGCGCCCACCGCCGCGACCGCCGCGATCAGGGCTCCCGCCCTCCGGCCGATCCCGGTGCGCCTCCCGGCCTGCGTGCTCACGCGTCTCCCCCGTCCGTTCCCGCCCTGCGGTGCCGGTCCATCCTGCCTTTCACCGGGCCGCCGGACGGCGAGTTCGCCGGAGCACGCGCATGATTCGCGCCGGCGAATCCCGGAAGGGGCCGTTCCCGGAAGGTGCCGCGACACAGTGAAGCCCCGGTCCGCTCGCGCGGCCGGGGCTTCACCCACAGAGTGTGTGTCTCTCAGACACCGGAACCTGCGGGCACGGAGTCGGTCGCCTCCGTCCACAGGTCCTGCTCGGCGCGATCCGCCTGGATCTGGCGGTACACGAGGAGCCCGCCGATGGCGGCCAGTGCGACCAGGAGAAGCTTCTTCACCGCGCGACCTCGTCTTTCGTTGACGTAGGAGACTTCTGACGCCCACTCTACACATCGACCGATACCGATCGGTGACCTGTACGGGCTTCAAACCTCACACAAACGGATCGACCCGGATGGAGTACCATCCGGGTCGATCCGATCTGTGGGGCTAACAGGATTTGAACCTGTGGCCTCATCCTTATCAGGGATGCGCTCTAACCAACTGAGCTATAGCCCCGCCGCGCTTTGCGGTGTGTGTCCCGCGCGCTGACTCCTGAACATTAGCGCACGTGGGGGCCAGTCCCAAAATCGATGCCGGGACCGGCCCCACGCGGACTACTCGTCCTCCGCCAGCGTGAGCTCCACACCGCCCACGAAGCCGGCCGACAGGTTGTAGATGAAGGCGCCCAGCGTCGCGAGGGCGGTCATCAGCACCACGTCGATCACGGCGATCACCGAGGTGAACATCAGGACCCGCGGCAGCGACAGGAACGACTGCAGGTCGAAGCCGTTGGACTCGTTCGAGCCCGTGGCCTCGCTGATCGTGCCGCCGACCGTCGAGAAGACGCCCATGGCGTCCATGACCATCCACAGCACCGCGGCGGCCACGACCGTGCAGACGCCCAGCGCGATGGAGAGCAGGAAGCTCACCTTCATGACCGACCACGGGTCGGCCTTGGCCACCCGCAGCCGCGCCTTGCGCGTCCTGGGCGTCGTGCGCGCCCCGGTCCGCGGCCGGCGCACGGCCCCGGTCTGCCCGCCCTGCGTACCGCCCACGGGCGTGCCGCCCGCAGGAGTGCCGTACGCCTGCGGCGGGTGGTAGGGCCCGCTCGGCTGCCCCTGGGGGCGCTCGCCGGGCAGCGGCCCGTTGTAGCTCTCGTACGAGGGCTGCTGCCCCCGAGTGTCCGTCACCGCAACCCCCTGGGAGTCCGTGGCGGAACCACGGGCACCGTTCGCTCCAGCACCAGCAGAAGCTCCGGCAGCCGCCGATCCGGCGCCCGTGGCTCCACTCACGCTCTACTCCTCGTGCTCCCCGGTCGAGGGCTCCGTGCCCCCGACCGCCTCGACCTCGGCCGCCTCGACGGCGTCCTCGGCATCGTCGACGTCCTCGTCGTCGCCACCGGCCTCGGCGTTCCGTGCGATGCCGACGACGGCATCGCGCTTGCCCAGGTTGATCAGCTGGACGCCCATGGTGTCACGGCCGGTCTCCCTGACTTCATTGACTCGCGTACGAATCACACCGCCGGACAGCGTGATGGCGAGGATCTCGTCCGTCTCCTCGACCACCAGCGCGCCCACGAGCGAGCCGCGGTCCTCCACGATCTTGGCGGCCTTGATACCGAGGCCGCCACGGCCCTGGACGCGGTACTCGTCGACGGGGGTGCGCTTCGCGTACCCGCCGTCGGTCGCGGTGAAGACGAAAGTACCGGGCCGGACGACATTCATCGAGAGAAGCTCGTCGTCCTCGCGGAAACTCATCCCCTTGACGCCCGAGGTGGCGCGGCCCATCGGGCGCAGCGCGTCGTCCGTGGCGGTGAAGCGGATCGACTGCGCCTTCTTCGAGATGAGCAGCAGATCGTCGTCGGAGGAGACCAGCTCGGCGCCGATCAGCTCGTCGTCGCTGCCGTCCTCGCGCTCCCGCAGGTTGATCGCGATGACGCCGCCCGAGCGGGGCGAGTCGTAGTCCTTCAGCGCGGTCTTCTTCACCAGGCCGGCCTTGGTGCCGAGCACCAGGTACGGCGCGGCCTCGTAGTCGCGGATCGCCAGGATCTGGGCGATCTGCTCGTCCGGCTGGAAGGCCAGCAGGTTGGCCACGTGCTGGCCGCGCGCGTCGCGGCCGGCGTCCGGCAGCTCGTACGCCTTGACCCGGTAGACCCGGCCCTTGTTGGTGAAGAAGAGCAGCCAGTGGTGGGTGGTGGAGACGAAGAAGTGGTCGACGATGTCGTCCTGCTTCAGCTTCGTGCCGCGCACGCCCTTGCCGCCGCGCTTCTGCGAGCGGTAGTCCTCGGTCTTCGTCCGCTTCACGTAGCCGCCGCGCGTGATGGTGACGACGATGTCCTCCTCGGCGATCAGGTCCTCGATGGACATGTCACCGTCGAAGGGCACCAGCTTGGAGCGGCGGTCGTCGCCGAACCTGTCGACGAGCGCGGCCAGTTCCTCGCTGACGATCGCGCGCTGCTTCTCCGGCGAGGCCAGGATCCCGTTGTACTCGTCGATCTTCGCCTGGAGGTCGTCGTGCTCGGCGACGATCTTCTGGCGCTCCAGGGCGGCGAGCCGGCGGAGCTGCATCTCCAGGATCGCGTTGGCCTGGATCTCGTCGATCGAGAGCAGGTCCATCAGGCCCGTGCGGGCGACCTCGACCGTGTCGCTGCGGCGGATGAGCGCGATGACCTCGTCGATCGCGTCCAGGGCCTTGAGCAGGCCGCGCAGGATGTGGGCGCGCTCCTCGGCCTTGCGCAGCCGGAACCTGGTCCGGCGGACGATGACCTCGATCTGGTGCGTCACCCAGTGGCGGATGAACGCGTCGAGCGACAGGGTGCGCGGCACGCCGTCGACGAGCGCC
Organism: Streptomyces sp. NPDC107498; assembly: GCF_055582805.1. Taxonomy (NCBI): domain Bacteria; kingdom Bacillati; phylum Actinomycetota; class Actinomycetes; order Kitasatosporales; family Streptomycetaceae; genus Streptomyces; species Streptomyces sp. NPDC107498. The sequence goes on from NZ_JBVJPE010000015.1 coordinate 16,402, forward strand.
AGCATGTTCGCGCCGAAGTTCGACTGGAGGTCGGTGTGCTTGTACAGGTTGTTGAGGACGACCTTGGCGACGGCGTCGCGCTTGAGCACGATCACCAGGCGCTGGCCGGTGCGGGACGAGGTCTCGTCGCGGACGTCGGCGATGCCGCCGATCTTGCCGTCCTTCACCAGGTCGGCGATCTTCTGCGCGAGGTTGTCCGGGTTGGTCTGGTAGGGCAGCTCCGTGACCACCAGGCACTGGCGGTTCTGGATCTCCTCGACCTCGACGACCGCGCGCATCGTGATCGAGCCGCGGCCGGTGCGGTACGCCTCCTCGATGCCCTTGCGGCCCACGACGAGCGCGCCGGTGGGGAAGTCCGGGCCCTTGATCCGCTCGATCAGCGCGTCGAGGAGCTCCTCGTGGGTGGCCTCAGGGTGCTCCAGGGCCCACTGGGCGCCGGCCGCGACCTCGCGCAGGTTGTGCGGCGGGATGTTGGTGGCCATGCCGACGGCGATGCCGGCGGAGCCGTTGACCAGCAGGTTCGGGAACCGGGCCGGGAGGACCGTCGGCTCCTGGTTGCGGCCGTCGTAGTTGTCCGTGAAGTCGACGGTCTCCTCGTCGATGTCGCGGAGCATCTCCATCGACAGCGGCGCCATCTTGCACTCGGTGTAGCGCATGGCGGCGGCCGGGTCGTTGCCCGGGGAGCCGAAGTTGCCGTTGGAGTCGACGAGCGGCAGGCGCATCGACCAGGGCTGGGCGAGGCGGACGAGCGCGTCGTAGATCGAGGAGTCGCCGTGCGGGTGGTACGTGCCCATGACGTCGCCGACGACGCGGGCGCACTTGTAGAAGCCCTTCTCGGGCCGGTAGCCGCCGTCGTACATCGCGTACAGCACGCGCCGGTGCACGGGCTTGAGGCCGTCCCGTACGTCGGGCAGCGCGCGGGACACGATGACGGACATCGCGTAGTCGAGGTACGAGCGCTGCATCTCGGTCTCGAGCCCGACGGGCTCGATCCGCAGCACGGGCTCCTGCTCTTCGGTGGTGCCGGAGGTGTTTTCGTCGGCCATTGCTGGTCGTCAGTCCTTTCGTACGGTCAGCTGAGACCGACTCAGATGTCGAGGAAGCGAACGTCCTTGGCGTTGCGCTGGATGAACGAGCGCCGTGCCTCGACGTCCTCGCCCATCAGCACCGAGAACAGGTCGTCCGCCTGGGCGGCGTCGTCCAGGGTGACCTGGCCGAGCACGCGGTGCTCGACGTCCATGGTGGTGACCCGCAGCTCCTCGGCGTTCATCTCGCCGAGACCCTTGAAGCGCTGGATCGAGTCCTCGCGGATCCGCTTGCCGTTCTGCTTGCCCAGCTCGACGAGCGCGTCCCGCTCCCGGTCCGAGTACGCGTACTCGAAGTCGTCCCGGCCCCACTTGATCTTGTAGAGCGGCGGGCGGGAGAGGTAGACGTGCCCGGCCTCGACCAGCGGCCGCATGAAGCGGAAGAGGAAGGTCAGCAGCAGGGTGTTGATGTGCTGGCCGTCGACGTCGGCGTCCGCCATCAGGATGATCTTGTGATAGCGGAGCTTCTCGATGTCGAAGTCCTCGTGCACACCGGTGCCGAAGGCGGAGATCAGCGCCTGGACCTCGGTGTTCTGCAGGATCTTGTCGATCCGGGCCTTCTCGACGTTCAGGATCTTGCCGCGGATCGGCAGGATGGCCTGGTACATCGGGTTGCGGCCGGACTTGGCCGAGCCGCCGGCGGAGTCGCCCTCGACGATGAAGATCTCGCACTTGGACGGGTCGTTCGACTGGCAGTCGGACAGCTTGCCCGGCAGCGACGCCGACTCCAGGAGGCCCTTGCGGCGGGTCAGGTCGCGCGCCTTGCGCGCGGCCACGCGCGCGGTGGCGGCCTGGATCGACTTGCGGATGATGTCCGCGGCCTCGATCGGGTTGCGGTCCAGCCAGTCGTTGAGGTGCTCGTAGACCGCCTTCTGGACGAAGGTCTTGACCTCCGTGTTGCCCAGCTTGGTCTTGGTCTGGCCCTCGAACTGCGGCTCGCTCAGCTTGACCGAGATGATCGCCGTCAGACCCTCGCGGATGTCGTCGCCCGTGAGGTTGTCGTCCTTCTCGCGGAGCAGCTTCTTGTCGCGCGCGTACTTGTTGATCAGCGAGGTCAGCGCCGCGCGGAAGCCCTCCTCGTGCGTGCCGCCCTCGTGGGTGTGGATGATGTTGGCGAAGGAGTACACGCCCTCGCTGTAGCCGCTGTTCCACTGCATCGCGACCTCGAGGGACAGGCTCTTGTCCTTGTCCTCGGCGTCGAGGTCGATCACGGTGGGGTGGATCAGCTCGCCCTTGCGCGAGTTGAGGTACTTCACGAAGTCGACGATGCCGCCCTCGTAGTGGTACCTGACCGTGCGCGCGGACGGCTCGGCGGCGGCCTCGGCGTCCGGGTCGTCGGCGCCGACGGTCGCCTTCGCGGACTCGCGCTCGTCGGTGAGCGTGATCGTCAGGCCCTTGTTGAGGAAGGCCATCTCCTGGAAGCGGCGCGAGAGCGTCTCGAAGGAGTACTCGGTCGTCTCGAAGATGTCCGGGTCGGCCCAGAAGGTGACCGAGGTGCCCGTCTCGTCGGTCGCCTCGTGCTGCGCCAGGGGCGCGGTCGGAGCGCCCATCTTGTAGTCCTGCGTCCAGCGGTGGCCGTCCGTCCTGATCTCGACGGAGACCTTCGTGGACAGGGCGTTCACGACGGACACGCCGACACCGTGCAGACCGCCGGAGACGGCGTAGCCGCCACCGCCGAACTTGCCGCCCGCGTGGAGCACGGTCAGGACGACCTCGACGGCCGGCTTGCCCTCGGAGGCCACGATGCCCACGGGGATGCCACGACCGTTGTCGACGACGCGCACGGCGCCGTCGGCCAGGATCGTCACGTCGATGGTGTCGGCGTGGCCGGCCAGGGCTTCGTCGACCGAGTTGTCGACGACCTCCTGCACCATGTGGTGCAGACCGCGCTCGCCGGTCGATCCGATGTACATGCCGGGGCGCTTGCGCACCGCATCCAGGCCCTCGAGGACCTGAATGTTGCTGGCGGTGTACTGGTTGTTCTCGTTGGGGTTGCCGGAATCGGCCACGAAGCGCCCTTTCTGGCACAGCACAGGCCGTTCTCCGGGCATACGGGAGCGGCTGCGTCGTTCGACATGTTCCGCAGGGTGGCGGGATTGTCTCCCAGTCTACCGGTAGCGCCGACAGTCATGGGGGTTTGCCGGTACCTGAATGCGCATGTGCCGCCCTGGGCGGGAGCGAGACGACTCCCCATATCCGGATAGGGGCTCCAGAGGCCACAGACGGCCACCTAGCGCTTCGAGTGGTGACCGGTTGTGGGCAAGCGGTCCGCCCCGTCGCGGGCCCGTGTCCCGCAAGGGCGGAACGGGTGGGCGCGACGCCGCCCGCGGGGGCCCTTCGCCCGGGCCCGCACCGCTCGCGCCCCGCCCCGCGCGGGTTACCCGTAGGTGTCTCCGGGCCCGACGCTGCCCGGCGCCCGCAGCGGCCCGTACCCCCGTCGGGGCGCCCCCGGCCCCAGCACCTTGATCATCCGCACGGTTCCGTGCCCCAGGTCCTCGTTCAGCCGCGCGACCAGCCGCGGCGCGAGGAGTCGCAGCTGCGTCGCCCACGCCGTCGAGTCGCACTGCACCGTCAGCACCCGCGCGTCCGGCTCGTCGTCGAACTTCAGCGGTACGCAGTGCTTCGCCAGGTCCTCGCCGACGATCTGCGGCCAGCGGCCCATGACCCCGCCGACCGCCGCCGGGGTCTCCCAGCCCCGCTCGGTGATCAGCCGGTTGATCGCGGCGCCGAGCGCCATCGGATCGCGCCCGTCGGCGCGCGCGCCGGAGCGCAGCCCGCCCCCGCGCCGGGCCTGCTTCTTCTGCGCCGCCGCCGCGCCCCGCGCCCTCGCCTGTTCCTTGGCGGCGCGCAGCGCGACCCGCGCGAGGTCGACGCCCGAGGGTTCGGGCGCGGCTGAACCGATGGGGCCGCCGGGGCCGGGCGGCCCTTCCAGGGGCTGCTGTCCGCTCGTCCCCGTCATGCCCGCTCCACCGCCCCGCCGGACACGGCGTACCGGGCGCCCGCGAGCACGCCCGGCACGTCGTCGTCGACCGCCGCCGTGACGAGCACCTGCTCGCCCGGTGCCACCAGCTCCGCGAGCCGCTCGCGCCGCCGCGCGTCCAGCTCGGCGAAGACGTCGTCGAGGACGAGGACCGGTTCGTTGCCCTCGGCGCGCAGCAGGTCGTACGAGGCGAGGCGGAGCGCCAGCGCGTACGACCAGGACTCGCCGTGGCTCGCGTACCCCTTCGCGGGGAGGTCGCCGAGCTTCAGGAGCAGCTCGTCCCGGTGGGGCCCGACGAGCGTGACGCCCCGCTCGATCTCCTGCTTGCGGACCTCGGCGAGGGCGGCGAGCAGCTGCTCGTACAGCGCCTCGCGGGTGTGCCCGGGGCCGGGGGCGGAGGGGCGGTACTCCAGCAGAATCGGTCCGCCGCCGGGCGCGAGCTGCTCGTACGCCTTGTCGGCGAGCGGCTGCAGTACGGCGATCAGGTCGAGCCGCTGGGCGAGCAGCTCGGCGCCCGCCCCGGCCAGGTGCTGGTCCCACACGTCCAGGGTGGACAGGTCCATGCCCCGGCCGCCGTGCCGCCGGGCCATCGCCGCCGACTTCAGGAGCGTGTTGCGCTGCTTGAGCACGCGCTCGTAGTCGGCGCGCACGCCCCCCATGCGCGGCGTGCGCGCGGTGATCAGCTCGTCGAGGAAGCGCCGGCGCTCGCCGGGGTCGCCCTTGATCAGGGCGAGGTCCTCGGGGGCGAACAGCACGGTCCGGACGATCCCCAGCACATCGCGCGGCCTGACCTGCGAGGACCTGTTGATGCGGGCGCGGTTGGCGCGGCCCGGGTTGAGCTCCAGCTCGATCAGCTGGGAGCGCTCGCCCTGGGTGACGGCGGCCCGGACGATCGCGCGCTCCGCCCCCATCCGGACGAGCGGGGCGTCGGAGGCGACGCGGTGGCTGCCGAGGGTCGCGAGGTAGCCGACGGCCTCGACCAGATTGGTCTTGCCCTGGCCGTTCGCGCCCACGAAAGCGGTGACGCCCGGGTCGAGCGGGACCTCGACCCGGGCGTAGGAGCGGAAGTCGGCCAGCGAGAGATGCGTGACGTGCATGGTGGGCGCCGACCTTCTTCCCCCGGCGGCTGTGCACCGCGGGGTGCACAGCCTGTGGATTACTTCTTCGTCTCGACCGCGTGGCCACCGAACTGGTTGCGCAGCGCGGCGATCATCTTCATCTGCGGGGAGTCGTCCTGACGGGAGGCGAACCGCGCGAACAGCGACGCGGTGATCGCCGGCAGCGGGACGGCGTTGTCGATGGCGGCCTCGACCGTCCACCGGCCCTCGCCGGAGTCCGACGCGTAGCCCCGCAGCTCGTCCAGGTGCTCGTCCTCGTCCAGCGCGTTCACCGCGAGGTCGAGCAGCCAGGAGCGGATGACCGTGCCCTCCTGCCAGGAGCGGAAGACCTCGCGCACGTCGGTGACGGAGTCGACCTTCTCCAGGAGCTCCCAGCCCTCGGCGTAGGCCTGCATCATCGCGTACTCGATGCCGTTGTGGACCATCTTCGCGAAGTGGCCGGCGCCGACCTTGCCCGCGTGGACCGAGCCGAACTCGCCCTCGGGCTTCAGCGCGTCGAAGATCGGCTGGACCTTCGCCACGTGCTCGGCGTCGCCGCCATACATCAGCGCGTAGCCGTTCTCCAGGCCCCAGACGCCACCGGAGACGCCGCAGTCGACGAAACCGATGCCCTTGGCGGCGAGCTCCTCGGCGTGCTTCTCGTCGTCGGTCCAGCGCGAGTTCCCGCCGTCCACGACGATGTCGCCGGGGGAGAGCAGCTCGGCCAGCTCGTCGATGGTGGACTGGGTCGCGGCACCGGCCGGGACCATGACCCACACGACGCGCGGACCCTTGAGCTTGCCCACAAGCTCTTCGAGGCTGTGGACATCGGCGAGGTCCGGGTTGCGGTCGTATCCGATGACGGTGTGGCCTGCGCGGCGGATGCGCTCGCGCATGTTGCCGCCCATCTTGCCGAGACCGACGAGACCGAGCTCCATCAGAGATTCCTTAAGCGTCGTGTGCGGTTTACCCGGGTCCGAGCCTACGCCCGGACCCGGGTGCACACCTGTGGGGTCAGCCGCTCAGGCGACGCCCCCCGGGGAGGGCGTCAGCCGGAGAGCCGCACCGGCATGATCAGGTACTTGTAGGCCTCGTCCGCCTCCGCGTCGAGTGCGGGCTTGCCGCTCAGCAGCGCCGGCTTCGTGGAGGTCGTGAAGGAGAGCTGGGCGACCGGGGAGTCGATCGCGCTCAGGCCGTCCAGCAGGAAGGTCGGGTTGAAGGCGATCGAGATGTCGTCGCCGTCCAGCTGCGCGTCCACGCGCTCCACAGCCTGTGCGTCGTCGCTGGAGCCGGCCTCCAGGATCAGCACGCCCTGCTCGAAGCTCAGCCGGACCGGGGTGTTGCGCTCGGCCACCAGGGCCACGCGCTTCACGGCCTCCACGAAGGGAGCGGTCTCGATCACCGCGACCGAGTTGAACTCGGTGGGGAAGAGCGTCCGGTACTTCGGGAGGTCGCCCTCCAGGAGGCGGGTGGTGGTGCGGCGGCCCGCGCCCTCGAAGCCGATGAGGCCCTCGCCCTTGCCGGAGCCCGAGAGCGCCAGGGTCACCGTGTCGCCGCTGGTGAGCGCCTTGGCGGTGTCCAGGAGGGTCTTCGCGGGCACCAGGGCGACCGCGGAGGCGTCCGGGGACTCCGGCTTCCACAGGAACTCGCGGACCGCGAAGCGGTAGCGGTCGGTGGAGGCCAGGGTGACCGTGTCGCCCTCGATCTCGATGCGCACGCCGGTGAGGACGGGCAGCGTGTCGTCACGGCCGGCGGCGATGGCCACCTGCGCGGCGGCGGAGGCGAAGACCTCACCGGGGACGGTGCCGGTCGCGGTGGGCATCTCCGGCAGTGCCGGGTACTCCTCCACAGGCAGGGTGTGGAGGGTGAAGCGGGAGGAGCCGCAGACCACGGTCGCCCGTACACCGTCTGTGGAAATCTCCACGGGGCGGTTGGGAAGGGCGCGGCAGATGTCGGCGAGCAGCCGGCCGGAGACGAGGACGGTGCCGTCCTCCTCCACCTCGGCCTCGACCGAGACCCGCGCCGAGACCTCGTAGTCGAAGCTCGAGAAGCTCAGGGCGCCGTCCTCGGCCTTCAGGAGAAGGCCCGCGAGCACGGGCGCCGGCGGACGGGCCGGAAGGCTGCGGGCCACCCAGGCCACCGCCTCCGCGAGTACATCGCGCTCCACCCGGATCTTCACCGGAACCGCCTCCTGCTGTTGCTGGCTCTTCGTCGACTGCGGGAACCAGTCTGACGCACGCCACCGACACTCGGTGCTGCTCGGGGTCAAGTCGGGACGAGGGCGCGACGGAGCTCCGGCGCCGAGTTGTGCACAGGCCCCACTTCGAAGCGAATTCCGGGCTAACTCTATGTGGGAGTAGTAGTAGGGCCTGTGGAAACCGTGGATAACGTCGTTTCCCCAGGTCAAGCCCAGTTTTTTGTCCACCGACCCTGTGGGTGGAACCCGTGGACAACCGGGGGTATCTGTGGACACTCGAAAGTTCTGCACAGCCGGTACACAGGCCACGGGGAGTTCTCCCCAGCGCTGTCCCCAGCTTTCCCCAGGTTCCCCACAGCCCAAACGTCTCCCTCGGTGTGACCGCTTTCACTCGTCTCAGTGAGTAGGCGTGTTTCGTTGCCGAACAGTGGACAGCGGTGTGGAGAAGCTGTGGGCAACCGACTCCTCCCTGTGGGCACCCGGTGGACAACCTTCGAGACGCCCTGTGGACGGAGGATTCATCCACAGCCTGTGGAAATCGTTTGCCAACAATTCCACAGGGACCTGAGCTGCGGTGATGGCCTGTCACCAGGCAGCCCTGTGGACACAATCCGGATAACTTGGCGGTCCCCACCCTGTGGACGGGAGATCATCCCGCAATCTGTGGAGAACCTGCCACCGGAACGCGGTAATCGAACGGGCCGGGGACGGCTGGGGGGCCGGGAGGGCGTCGGAAGAGACTCCCGGGGACGGCGAAGGGCGCCCCGGGAGGTGTCCCGGGGCGCCCTGGAGAGGTCGCAGGGTCGCAGGAGGCCCGTGCGAAGAGGCCGTGCAGGGGGCCCGTGCAGACCCGTGCAGAGAAGTCCTGGAGGCCTGGCGTCAGCCGTTCTTGATGCGGTTGGTGAGCTCGGTGACCTGGTTGTAGATGGAGCGCCGCTCCGCCATCAGGGCGCGGATCTTCCGGTCCGCGTGCATCACCGTCGTGTGGTCGCGGCCGCCGAACTGCGCGCCGATCTTCGGCAGCGACAGGTCCGTGAGCTCGCGGCACAGGTACATGGCGATCTGTCGGGCCGTCACCAGGACGCGGCTGCGCGAGGATCCGCAGAGGTCCTCCACCGTCAGCCCGAAGTAGTCGGCCGTGGCCGCCATGATCGCGGGAGCCGTGATCTCCGGCGAGCTGTCCTCACCGCCGGGGATCAGGTCCTTGAGGACGATCTCGGTGAGTCCGAGGTCCACCGGCTGCCGGTTGAGGCTCGCGAAGGCCGTCACCCGGATCAGCGCGCCCTCCAGCTCACGGATGTTCCGCGAGATCCGGGACGCGATGAACTCCAGCACCTCCGGCGGGGCGTTGAGCTGCTCCTGCACCGCCTTCTTGCGGAGGATCGCGATGCGCGTCTCCAGCTCCGGCGGCTGCACGTCGGTGGTGAGGCCCCACTCGAAGCGGTTGCGGAGCCGGTCCTCCAGGGTGACCAGCTGCTTGGGCGGCCGGTCCGAGGAGAGAACGATCTGCTTGTTCGCGTTGTGCAGGGTGTTGAAGGTGTGGAAGAACTCCTCCTGCGTCGACTCCTTGCTCGCCAGGAACTGGATGTCGTCGACGAGCAGGATGTCCACATCGCGGTAGCGCTTGCGGAAGGCGTCGCCCTTGCCGTCGCGGATCGAGTTGATGAACTCGTTGGTGAACTCCTCGGAGCTCACGTAGCGCACGCGCGTGCCCGGGTAGAGGCTCCGCGCGTAGTGCCCGATCGCGTGCAGCAGGTGGGTCTTGCCGAGGCCCGACTCCCCGTAGATGAAGAGCGGGTTGTACGCCTTCGCCGGCGCCTCGGCCACCGCGACGGCGGCCGCGTGCGCGAACCGGTTCGAGGAACCGATGACGAACGTGTCGAAGAGGTACTTGGGGTTCAGCCGCGCGTGCTGCTCACCCGGTGCGCCGGCGCCCTGCCCGGAGGACGGGGAGCCGTGGCCGCCCCCCGGCACACCGCCCTGCCCGGGGACCGGACCGCCGGGGCGGGGGCCGGGGCGCGGGCCGTGGTTCTGCGGCTCGGGCAGCTCGGCGCGCTCGGGCCGCTGCTGCTCGTAGCCGCGGGCGGGCTCGTCGTAGCGGGTCTGCCGGGGCTGCTCCGGACCGGTGTACGGGGCGCGCTCCTGGTAGCCGCCGAGCCGCGGCTGCTGCCAGGAGAGGTCCTCCTGGGTGCGCGGCCAGGCGCCGGGGTCGGGCCGCTGCTGCTGGTAGTCCGGGTAGGCGGGGCGTGCGGTGGGCAGCCCGTCGTCGGGCATCGGCCGATGGCCGTAACCCTCGTACTTCTCGTACGGCTCGGGCTGCACGCGCTCGTCGTAGCGGGGCTGCTGCGACTGCTGCACCGGGGGCGCCGGCGGAGTCGGCTCGCCGACGGAGTCGTCGACGGTGATCGCGATCCGGATCGGCCGGCCGCACTCACGGCTCAGGGTCTCGCTGATCAGCGGGGCGAGCCGGCCCTCCAGGACCCGCTTGCCCCACTCGTTGGGGACGGCGAGCAGGGCCGTGTCCGCGACCAGGGCGAGCGGCTGGCAGCGCTCGATCCACTGTTTGTCCTTGGGCTCGATTCCCTGCTGGCCGTCGGCCAGGAGCTGCTCGAGGACGCGTGGCCACACTGCGGCAAGATCGGCAGGTACGTCAGCCACAGGGCACGCTTTCTCGAAGGTCCCACGATGGTGTGGTTCGCGGGGACGGTGGGTCGAAGTCCGTGAGGATGGGTCCGTCGAGGACAGGTGAGGACAGAACGGAATAAAGATTGTGGAGGTCGTCCACGGTAGTCGGGGCGGATGACGCGGTTCAAGTTGTTGTCCACAGCCTGTGCACAATGGGGGGTGGCGACAGGTCGGTTTGACCGGATGGCGTAGCCGCGCGTACCGTAACCAGGTCGAGTTGTCGATGGCTGCTGCCGCCTGCCTCCGATGGGCAAAGATCACGGTCAGTGATCGTGTAGCGGTGCACTCGGGCGTATTGCGAGCTACTCGTGGGCGCACGGTGACAGCCAGGCGATGTCCCGCCATCTACGAATCATTTCTGGAGCCCCCGAGTGAGCAAGCGCACCTTCCAGCCGAACAACCGTCGTCGCGCGAAGACCCACGGCTTCCGCCTGCGAATGCGTACGCGTGCCGGTCGCGCCATCCTGGCGAACCGCCGTTCCAAGGGTCGCTCGGCGCTGTCCGCCTGATCCACTTAAACAGGTCATGACGTGCTGCCTACCGAGAATCGGCTGAGGCGGCGCGAGGACTTCGCAACCGCGGTACGCCGAGGTCGCCGGGCCGGTCGCCCGCTCCTCGTCGTCCACCTACGCAGCGGTGCAACGGACCCGCACGCGCCTGGGGAGAGCGCTCCCCCGACGCGTGCGGGTTTCGTCGTGAGCAAGGCCGTGGGTGGTGCGGTCGTACGCAACCAGGTGAAGCGACGCCTGCGCCATCTCGTCCGCGACCGCGTCGCCATGCTGCCCCCCGGTAGCCTGGTGGTCGTACGGGCGTTGCCCGGAGCCGGTGACGCCGATCACGCACAGCTGGCCCGAGACCTGGACGCCGCTCTCCAGCGGCTGCTGGGAGGGGGCACGCGATGAAGTACCCGCTGCTGGCTCTCATCAAGCTGTACCAGTGGACGATCAGCCCTCTTCTGGGCCCCGTCTGCCGGTACTACCCGTCGTGTTCCCACTACGGATTCACGGCCATCGACCGGCATGGCGCGATCAAGGGCACGGCCCTGACCGCCTGGCGCCTCCTGCGGTGCAACCCGTGGTCGCCCGGCGGCGTGGACCACGTCCCCCCGCGCAAGCGTCCCCGCTGGCACGAGATGCTGCGGAACGCGCTGCGCGGTGACAAGGGCGGGTCCCCCACCGAGACGAGCCCGGCCGCCGAGACCTCGCCCAATGCTCAAGGAGCCTGATTAGTGGACACGATTGCCAGTCTGTTCAGCTTCATCACCTGGCCCGTTTCCTGGGTCATCGTCCAGTTCCACAAGGTGTACGGGGCGGTCTTCGGTCCCGACACGGGCTGGGCCTGGGGCCTGTCCATCGTGTCCCTCGTGGTGCTGATCCGTATCTGTCTGATCCCGCTGTTCGTCAAGCAGATCAAGTCGACGCGGAACATGCAGGCGCTCCAGCCGAAGATGAAGGCGATCCAGGAGCGCTACAAGAGCGACAAGCAGCGTCAGTCCGAAGAGATGATGAAGCTGTACAAGGAGACGGGCACCAACCCGCTCTCCTCGTGCCTTCCCATCCTGGCGCAGTCCCCGTTCTTCTTCGCCCTGTACCACGTGCTCTCCGCGATCGCCTCGGGCAAGGAGATCGGCGTCATCGACGGCCCGCTGCTCGCCAGCGCCCGTCAGGCCCACATCTTCGGTGCCCCGCTCGCCGCGAAGTTCACGGACTCCGCCGCTGAGGTCGCCGCCCTCGACGCCTCGATCACGTCGGTTCGCATCGTCACCGCCGTCATGATCGTGATGATGTCGGCCTCGCAGTTCTTCACCCAGCGCCAGCTGATGATGAAGAACGTCGACCTCTCGGTGAAGACCCCGTACATGCAGCAGCAGAAGATGCTCATGTACATCTTCCCGCTGATCTTCGCCGGCATGGGCATCAACTTCCCCGTCGGTGTCCTCATCTACTGGCTGACCACGAACGTGTGGACCATGGGCCAGCAGATGTACGTGATCAACCAGAACCCGACCCCGGGCAGCAAGGCCCAGGACGCCTACCTCCAGCGCCTGCTGAAGAGCATCACGCACGGCGGTGAGGTCAAGGGTCGTCGCCGGAAGAACGTCGTCAAGGTCATCGTCGCCAAGGGCAGCGACCGCAACGAGAACGAGCGCCGCTTCTTCGTGGGCCTGTCCAAAGCCGGCTTCGCCGCCCAGGCGGACGGCACCGTGATCAAGAGCGACACGATCGTGGCCGAGGCGGAGGGCGGTGCCGCCGCCAGGCGCCAGCAGCCCAAGCGCCAGACCAAGGCCCAGCGCCAGGCCTCCGTGGCTCCGCAGCCCGTGGTGAAGGACTCCGAGGAAGGCTCCGAGCCGGCCGCCGAAGAGGCGACCACCTCGCTCGAGAAGAAGCCCCGGGATCCGGCCGTCACCGAGGCCAAGGCCGAGACGCAGGGCGACAAGCCCCAGCGTGGAAGCCGTGCCAGCTCCGGCGGCTCCCGTCAGGGCAAGTCCGGTCAGGGCCAGCGCAAGGGCCAGCAGCGGCCCAAGCACCCCTCCTCCAAGAAGTAAGCCTCCCAGAAGCAAGAAGGAGTCCATCCGTGACGGAAGGCACCACCTCCGCCGCCGCCGAGGGTGGCGACACCCTGACCCGCCTGGAGCAGGAGGGCGAGATCGCGGCCGACTACCTCGAGGGCCTGCTCGACATCGCCGACCTCGACGGCGACATCGACATGGACGTCGAGGCGGACCGGGCCGCGGTCTCGATCATCAGCGACTCCAGCAGCCGCGACCTGCAGAAGCTCGTGGGCCGTGACGGCGAGGTCCTGGAGGCGCTCCAGGAGCTGACGCGCCTTGCCGTGCACCGCGAGACCGGTGACCGCAGCCGTCTGATGCTCGACATCGCCGGCTTCCGGGCCAAGAAGCGCTCCGAGCTCGCCGAGCTGGGTGCCAAGGCCGCGGCCGAGGTGAAGTCCACCGGTCAGCCGGTCAAGCTGGACCCGATGACGCCGTTCGAGCGCAAGGTCGTGCACGACGCGATCGCCGCCGCCGGCCTGCGCAGCGAGTCCGAGGGCGAGGAGCCGCAGCGCTTCGTCGTTGTGCTCCCGGCCTGACCCCTCACGTAGTGTCGGCCCCGTCTGTTCGCAGGCGGGGCCGATCTTTGTCAGCCTTGATAGTCAGCCACCACAGTGCGCTCGCACGCGAGGCGTGCGGTACGGAAGGACGGTTCCCGTGACGGAGGCAGCGGAGCTCCCCGAGGCGCCGGAGCAGGCGCGGACAGTCTTCGGCGAGTACTTCCCGGAGGCCGTGCGGTACGCGGAGCTGCTCGCGGACGCGGGTGTGAAGCGGGGCCTGATCGGCCCGCGCGAGGTCCCGCGTCTCTGGGAGCGTCATCTGCTGAACTGCGCCGTCCTCTCGGAGGTCGTCCCCGAGGGCGTCACCGTCTGCGACGTGGGCTCGGGCGCCGGCCTGCCCGGCATTCCCCTGGCTCTGGTCCGGCCCGATCTGAAGATCACGCTCCTGGAGCCCCTCCTGCGCAGGACGAACTTCCTCCAGGAGGTCGTCGAGCTGCTCGGTCTCGACCACGTGACCGTGGCGCGGGGGCGCGCGGAGGAGATGCTCGGCAAGATCACGCCCGTGCACGTGGTGACCGCCCGCGCCGTGGCACCGCTCGACCGACTGGCCGGCTGGGGCGTCCCCCTGCTGCGCCCGTACGGAGAGATGCTGGCGCTCAAGGGTGACACCGCGCAGGAGGAGATCGACGGCGCTCGCGCCGCGCTCTCCCGGCTCGGTGTGGTGGAGACCTCGGTGCTTCAGGTGGGTGAGGGGATCGTCGACCCGTTGTCCACGGTCGTGCGGGTGGAGGTCGGCGAGAGCCCCGGCGGTGTGCGGTTCGCGGCCAAGCGGGCCAAGGCCGCCCGGACGAGCAAGACCCGTCGGCGCCGCTGAGCGTCGCATACGTACCATTTCGGAGTGTCGAACGGTCCCGGCCGGGCGGCGGCGGCATGGTGTTTCACGTGAAACGTCGCTCACTGCTGCAGGGGATCATCAGCCGCGGTCGCGCGGCTGCCACGCCCCGGGACCGTAGGCCCCGTGTGAAGCCACCCGTGAGGGTTACGGAGTTGTCCACAGAGGTGGATTCACCCACAGAACCACCGACCTCGCTGGTTCGTGACCCCGAAAGCATGGCAGGCTCTCCTCATCGCGAGCCTGAAGCCGAGGAGAGTGAATCCTTGCGGTCCGACGCCAACATCGCGGGACCGATGACCGATCCGGTCCCCGGTCCCCGAACCGAATCGGTGGGGGAGGATGTTTCACGTGAAACACCGCCCCCGATGGACGACACCCCCATCGGTCGTGCTGCCCAGCTGGCAGTAGAGGCGCTGGGCCGTGCCGGTGAGGGACTTCCCCGCCCGGCCCACACCCGTGTGATGGTGGTCGCCAACCAGAAGGGCGGCGTGGGCAAGACGACCACGACGGTCAATCTTGCCGCCTCCCTGGCGCTGCACGGTGCTCGCGTCCTGGTCATCGACCTGGACCCGCAGGGCAACGCTTCGACGGCACTCGGCATCGACCACCACGCCGAGGTCCCTTCGATCTACGACGTCCTGGTGGACAGCAAGCCGCTCTCCGATGTGGTGCAGCCGGTCATGGACGTCGAGGGTCTGTTCTGCGCCCCGGCCACCATCGACCTCGCCGGCGCGGAGATCGAGCTGGTGTCCCTGGTGGCGCGTGAGAGCCGTCTGCAGCGGGCGATCCAGGCCTATGAGCAGCCGCTGGACTACATCCTGATCGACTGCCCGCCCTCGCTCGGTCTCCTCACGGTCAACGCCATGGTGGCGGGCGCCGAGGTGCTGATCCCGATCCAGTGCGAGTACTACGCGCTGGAGGGCCTCGGACAGCTCCTGCGGAACGTCGACCTGGTGCGAGGCCACCTCAACCCGGCGCTCCACGTCTCGACGATCCTGCTCACCATGTACGACGGCAGGACGAGGCTCGCCTCCCAGGTCGCCGACGAGGTGCGCAGTCACTTCGCCGAGGAGGTGCTGCGGACCAGCATTCCGAGGTCCGTCCGCATCTCGGAGGCGCCGAGCTACGGGCAGACGGTCCTCACCTACGACCCGGGTTCCAGCGGCGCCCTGTCGTATCTCGAAGCGGCTCGTGAGATCGCCCTGCGGGGGGCCGCCGTGCACTACGACCCGCAGCACGCCCATGTAGGGCACCAGAGCAACCAGCGCAGCATGTCGGAGGGGATCCAGTGAGTGAGCGACGTAGGGGATTGGGGCGTGGGCTCGGTGCGCTGATCCCCGCTGCTCCCCAGGAACGACAGGTCGAGCGCGGGGTGGCCGCAGCGAAGCTGGCGACGCTGCCGCGGAGCCCGCAGGCTCCGGAGTCGGACCCGACGTGGAACGAACCCGAGCCGTCGGCCCTCCCTGAGCCTCCGGCAGGGGCCTACTTCACCGAGCTGCCGATCGACGCGATCGTGCCCAACCGGCACCAGCCGCGTGAGGTCTTCGACGAGGACGCGCTGGCGGAGCTCGTCACCTCCATCAAGGAGGTCGGCCTGCTCCAGCCCGTGGTCGTGCGCAAGGTCGAGGCCGACCGCTACGAGCTCGTCATGGGCGAGCGCCGTCTGCGGGCTTCGACGACGGCGGGTCTTGAGCGGATCCCGGCGATCGTCCGGGACACCGAAGACGAGAAGATGCTCCTGGACGCGCTCCTGGAGAACCTTCACCGGGCCCAGCTGAACGCGATCGAGGAGGCCCACGCCTACGAGCAGCTGCTCAAGGACTTCGGCTGCACCCACGACCAGCTCGCGGAGCGGATCGGGCGGTCCCGCCCGCAGATCTCCAACACGCTGCGTCTGCTGCGGCTCTCCCTGCCGGTGCAGCGCCGGGTCGCCGCCGGAGTGCTCTCCGCCGGACACGCGCGGGCCCTGCTCGGTGTCGAGGACCCGGAGTCCCAGGACAAGCTGGCGTACCGGATCGTCTCCGAAGGCCTCTCGGTGCGCAGTGTCGAGGAGATCGTGAGCCTCATGGGCTCCGAGGAGCCCGCGTCCGCGGTCAAGCCGAGGGGGCCGCGTGCCGGTGCCCGGGTCTCGCCCGCGCTGACGGACCTCGCCACCCGGCTCTCGGACCGCTTCGAGACCCGCGTGAAGGTCGACCTGGGGCAGAAGAAGGGCAAGATCGTCGTCGAGTTCGCCTCGATGGACGATCTGGAGCGGATCCTCTCGACCCTGGCTCCCGGCGAGGGCCGGGTCCTGAGCCGTACGAACACCGAACAGGACGTCGAGGGCGAGGGCTGATCCCCTCCCTGCCCACCGAGCTTGCTCAGGACGGGCCGCGCTCCGGTCTTCACCGGAGCGCGGCCCGTCCTTTGCCTGTGCGCGGTATCGCCTCGATCGCCCGATCGATACGATTCCGAGAGGCGTATCCGTGCTCGATGGCGAGGGAAACGAGGAGCAGCCGTGGGGCGTCGGCTCGTACCGCTCACCCTGGACAACCTTCCGGATCTCCCCAAGCGGTGTCGCTCCTGCGTCTTCTGGGAGCTCGACCCGGTCAGCGGTGAGGCGGCGGTGAAGGCGGGGCACCCGGAGCTGGAGAAGGAGTCCTGGATCTCGGGCGTTCTCCTGGAATGGGGTTCCTGCGGCCGGGTGGTCTACGTCGACGAGGTGCCCGTCGGTTACGTCCTCTACGCTCCCCCGGCTTATGTGCCGCGTTCGACGGCCTTTCCGACGAGTCCCGTGGCGGCGGACGCCGTCCAGCTGATGACGGCGTGGATCATGCCGGGTTATCAGGGGCAGGGCCTGGGCCGGGTGATGGTGCAGACCGTGGCCAAGGACGTGATGAGACGCGGCTTCAAGGCGATCGAGGCGTTCGGCGACGCCCGGTGGAAGGAGCCGGCCTGTGTGTTGCCGGCCGAGCATCTCCTTGCGGTGGGTTTCAAGACCGTCCGTCCGCACCATGCCTTCCCGCGGCTGAGGCTGGAGCTCAGGACGACGCTCTCCTGGAAGGAGGACGTCGAGATGGCCCTGGACCGTTTGCTCGGCGCCGTACAGAAGGAGCCCGCCCTGCGGCCCCTCTAGCTCGGAGGACGAGAACGGCCCGCCCCCGGCAAGGAGCGGGCCGTTCCACGTGAAACACGCAGGCGTGTCAGGCCTTGGTCGTGTCGAGGAAGGGGTCCAGGTCGCGCAGGATGGCGGCCTTCGGCTTGGCGCCGACGATGGTCTTCACGACCTCGCTGCCCTGGTAGACGTTGAGCGTCGGGATGGACATGACGCCGTACTTGGCAGCCGTGTTCGGGTTCTGGTCGATGTTGAGCTTCACGATCTCGATCTCGTCGTGCTCGGCCGCGATGGCCTCCAGCGACGGGGCGATCTGGCGGCACGGGCCGCACCACTCGGCCCAGAAGTCCACCAGGACGGGCTTCTCGCTCTTGAGGACGACCTCGTCGAAGTCGGCGTCTGTCACGTTCCTGAGGGTGCCGGCCACGGCGCTCTCCTTTGTTTCTCGGGGTAGGGGGAGGGAAGGCGGGGCGTCAGACCGCGGGGGTCTCGGCCAGCTTCTCGCTGTCGGCGAGGGCGGCCAGGAAGCGCTCGGCGTCGAGCGCGGCGGAGCAGCCGGTGCCGGCGGCAGTGATGGCCTGACGGTAGGTGTGGTCGACGACGTCACCGGCGCCGAAGACACCCGTGAGGTTCGTACGCGTCGACGGGGCGGCGACCTTGAGGTAGCCCTCCTCGTCCAGGTCCAGCTGGCCCTTGAAGAGCTCGGTCCGCGGGTCGTGGCCGACGGCGATGAAGAGACCGGTGACGGGGAGCGCGCGGGTCTCGCCGGTCTTCGTGTCACGCAGGGTCAGACCGCTGAGCTTCTGCTCGCCGTGGATCTCGGTGACCTCGCTGTCCCAGGCGAACGAGATCTTCGGGTCGGCGAAGGCACGCTCCTGCATGGCCTTGGAGGCGCGCAGGGTGTCCCGGCGGTGGACGATCGTGACGGACTTGGCGAAGCGCGAGAGGAAGGTGGCCTCCTCGATCGCGGTGTCGCCGCCGCCGACGACGGCGATGTCCTGGTCCTTGAAGAAGAACCCGTCGCAGGTGGCGCACCAGGAGACACCGCGGCCGGAGAGCGCGTCCTCGTTGGGGAGGCCGAGCTTGCGGTGCTGGGAGCCGGTGGTGACGATCACGGCCTTCGCGCGGTGCACGGTGCCGGCGGTGTCGGTGACGGTCTTGATGTCACCCGTCAGGTCCACGGCGATGACATCGTCCGGAACCAGCTCGGCGCCGAAGCGCTCCGCCTGGGCCCGCATGTTGTCCATCAGGTCCGGGCCCATGATGCCGTCACGGAAACCGGGGAAGTTCTCGACCTCGGTGGTGTTCATGAGGGCGCCACCGGCGGTGACGGCACCTTCGAAGACCAGGGGCTTCAGCGACGCTCGGGCCGTGTAGAGCGCGGCGGTGTAACCCGCGGGACCGGAGCCGATGATGATCACATTACGGACGTCGCTCACGGGTTTCTTCCTCGTCTCTGCAGACTGTCACTGCCTACGGGGGCGGTTGTCTCGGTCGCTCTCACCCCACCCAACGGATCCTAAGGGGCGTGCATTCCCGAGACCGCCGCATGGCGCCGTGACCGGACGGGAAGAGAGGTCAGGAGCGAGGGTACGTCCTGCTGAGGAGGAGGTCGGCGGCCGGGCTTCCGCTCTCCGTGGGCCGTGCCGCGCAGGAGGCGTCGAGCACATAGGCCTGGACCCGCGTGCTGTCCGCGGGATCCGTCAGGACGAGCAGATAGGCGGGTGTTCCCCGGTATTCGCCCTGCTCGTAGCCGAGCACGCCGTCGCTGCGGCCTGTGCCTGCCAGGACACAGGCGGGGACGGTGGTGCCCCTGCTGCGTTGGGGCGTGTCGCCACCGGACTCGGCGGACATGGACTCGGGCCCGATCCCCTGGGGGGTCTTGGGCGCGCGGTTCTCGGTGAGGAGGGCGTGGACGCGGTCCTCGACGGGCGCGCCGGAGAAGGGACTGAGAGCGGCTCCCGCGACGGTGGCGGCCTTCTTGGTGTCCTGGGCCGTGCTGCCGGCGGTCAGGTTGCCCGCCTGGCTGAGGTACAGGCTCGTTCCGAGCACCACGGCTCCGAACGCGGCTCCGATCGTGGAGAGCAGCGCGATCCGGCGGCGGCGGGGCTTCCCGGGGCGCCCGGGGCCGGTGCCGGCCCGGGGACGTCCGGCGGGGCGGTCCACGACCGGGGTAGGCGGCGAGGGAGGAGCGGTTTCGGCCGAGGAACGCGATGTTTCACGTGAAACAGGGGTGTCGCGTTCCGGGGAGGTGGCGTCGAGGAGGGCTTCGGCGGCCAGGGCGGCGTCGATCCGCCCGGCGATCTCGGCGGGCATGCGGGGCGGTCCCGGCAGGGTGCCGAGCAGGCCCCGGATCTCCTCCAGGGAGGACCGTACGTCGGCGCAGAGGGGACAGCCGTCCACGTGCCGCCGTACGGCCGCCGAACGGGTCGGCGAGAGCAGCCCCTCGGTCAGATCGGAGATCTCCGAGACGTCCGGGTGCTGTGTGGTGTCGGCCCTGCCGGCCGTGGAAGTCACGTGCGCCCACCTCCGCCCTTCACAGCAGCTGGATCTGTCGGTCCGGTGTCCGTCGGCCCCGGCACCGGTGGGACGGATGTCCCCGGCGTCCGGTTCCTTCCCCCTTCGGCGGCCTCGTTACCCACGGTGTCGGCGCGCAGATGAGTGACCATCGGAAGGAGGCGTGCCCGCCCGCGTGCGCAGCGGCTCTTCACGGTTCCGGTGGGGACGCCGAGGATACGGGCCGCCTCGGCGACGGGGTATCCCTGCATGTCGACCAGGACGAGGGCGGCCCGCTGGTCCGGAGGAAGCGTGGCGAGCGCGGCCAGCAGCTCCCGGTGGAGGTCCTGGCGCTCGGCCGGGGCCTCGGCGGACTCGTGGGGTTCGAGGAGCTGCTCGAACCGGTCGGTGTCGTCGACGGACGAGGTCTTGCGGGAGGCGGCCTTGCGGGCACGGTCGAGGCAGGCGTTCACCGTGATGCGGTGGAGCCAGGTCGTGACGGCCGACTGGCCCCGGAAGGTGTGGGCGGCCCGGAAGGCGGAGATCAGGGCGTCCTGGACGGCGTCGGCGGCCTCCTCGCGGTCGCCGAGCGTCCGCACCGCGACCGCCCACAGACGGTCACGGTGGCGGCGGACCAGCTCACCGAAGGCGTCGGGGTCACCGGCGACATGACGGGCCAGGAGTTCCTGGTCGTCCACGGCCTCTATCGGACGGTCCAACGGTGAGCCCCCTCCCCTGTGGTCGTCAGCTCATGACCTTGACTTCGGTCAGCTGGCCGCGGAACTCGCCGTCCGTGAGGGGCAGCTCCGTCAGCCAGACCAGAACGTAGCGGGTCGTGGCCGGCTTGATGAGCTTCACCTTCATGTCGCTGCCCGTTTTGGACGCCTGAGTGGTGAATCCTTCTGCCGTGGACGGCGCCGAGGAGGCATCGGCGGGCGCCGTGCGGATCTCCACCGAGGTGGATCCGACGAACGACAGGTCGACCGAGCCGACCTTCTGGGCCGAGCCCAGGTCGAGCACGACCCCGACGCCGCTCTTCAGATTGCCGAACTTCTCGGTGGTGTAGTTCTTGGTGTGCCAGAAGGTGCTCGGATCACCGTCGAAGGCGTTCGCCACGGTCTCCGGGTACTCCTCGCCGTTGCCCCCGGGGGGCGGGTCGAAGTCCTGGGCGGACGAGATGGCGATCGGCTTCGACGGCGCGGGCTTGTCGTCGGCCGACGGGTGCACTATCGGCGTCTCGTCCTTGCCCTCCGGTGCGAGCAGCCGGTCCGCGATCTGCCAGCTGCCGAGGCCGAGCGCGGCGATCAGCAGCGCCGAGACGGCCCACTTCAGCGCCTTGCCCGTACGGCTCTCCAGCGGGGCCGGAGGGACGACGATCGGCTGGGGGACCGGGGGACGCGGCTGGGGGCGTCCGTAGGTGCCCTGCTGGTACGTCGTGTGCTGGTATTCGGGCGGGGCGGTGAACTCCGGCTCCGGCGGCCTGACGCGGGGCATCGCCGCCACGGCCTTGGCCAGCTCGTCCGGGGTGGTGCAGGGCGGTTCCTGGCGCGAGGCGGTGGCCCCGTCGTTCGCCAGGGCGCGCATGGCGATCTCCGAGAGGCCGCGGTGGACGCCCGCCCGCACCTGGTCGGGCGGGAGCAGGCCGACGCCCTTGGGGAGGCCGGAGAGGCCGTGGGCGTCGTTCTCGTACGGCCAGCGCTGGGTGAGCGCGGCGTACAGCAGGGCGCCGATGGCCTCGGTGTCGCTGCGCTGCGGACGCTCGGCGGTGATGCCGCGCAGGGCGGCGTTCACGGCCAGGCCGCGGATCCGGTACTGGCCGGTGGAGCTGCGCAGCACCGCGCTCGGGGTGAGTCGGAGGTGGGCGAGGCCCTCGCGGTGGGCGGCGGCCATGGCCTGGGAGACCTGGCTGACGAGCTGGTACGCGTCGTGGGGCTCCAGGGGGCCGGTCGCGAGCAGCGCGGTCAGCTCGGTGGAGTCGGGCAGCCACTCGTGCACGACGTACACGAGGTCGTTCTCCTCGACGGCGTCGAGGACCTGGACGAACCGGGGGTCGCCGAGGAGGGCCGAGGAGCGGGCCGCGGCCAGGACCGACCGGGCCCGGGGGTGGTCGGCCGGCAACAGGTGGACCCCGACCGCGCGGCGCAGCTTCTCGTCGACGGCGCGCCAGCTGCTGAACCCGTCCAGACGGGTGACGCACTCCTCCAGCCGGTAGCGCCTGGCCAGCTTGTGACCGCTGTGCAGTTCGGGTGCCGTGATGAGGGGCTGTTCGCCGCCCTGTCGTTCGACCGCCTTGTTCTCCGTGGCCTCGGCGGACTTCTCCGCCGTCTTCTGGTCTTCCGCCACCCCGTCGGTCGCGGCCGTGTCCGCCTTGGCGGTCAGCGGGTCGTCACCGCTGTTGTCGGCCACGTCGACGGCAGCCGTGCTACGTTCCGCCACCGTCGTTCCTGCCTCCCCATCCATTGCGCCACATCCAACAGCCAAGCCAATTGTGCCCACAGTCGGACGCTATGCACGACACGCGGCCCCCGCCGATGGTTGTGCGGGACCTGCGGTTCAGCGTCCCAGACGTCCGCGGACCATACCGACCAGGCTGTTGAGCTCCGCGATCCGCATGCGCTTCGCCGCGACGAAGAAGACGCCGAGGAGCACCGCTCCGCCGACCACGAGGGCGGCGAGCGAGCCCAGGGCGCCCTCGCCCAGGAGCTTCAGCAGACCGAAACCGACGGCGCCGGCGACGATCGCGGCGGGCACGGAGGCCATGCAGAGCCGTGCGTAGGTCCGCAGCACGTGGGTGCCGTCCAGGTCGCCGCCCAGGCGCTTGCTGAGCCGGCGCCACGCGATGCCGACGCCGACGGCGTAGGCGAGCCCGTACGAGGCGGCCATGCCGACGACCGCCCACTGGGCGGGCAGGACGACGTAGCAGATCGCCGAGGCGGCCGCGTTGACCGCGGCGACGATCACCGTGTTGTAGAAGGGCGTCCGGGTGTCCTCGTAGGCGTAGAAGCCGCGGAGCACGACGTACTGCACGGAGTAGGGGATCAGGCCGAGGCCGAAGGCCATCAGGATGAAGCCCATGCCCTGGGCCGCCTCGATGCCGCTGGAGGCGTAGAGCAGGGTGCACATCGGGACACCGAGCGCCAGGAAGGCGAAGGAGACCGGGACGATCGCGACGGCCGAGTTCCGCAGGCCCTGCGAGATGTCGTCGCGGACGGCGCCGGGGTCGTCGTCGTGGGCGGCGCGGGAGATCCGCGGCAGCAGCGCGGCCATGACGGAGACCGTGATGATGGCCTGCGGCATGCCCCAGATCAGCTGGGCGTTGGAGTAGGCGAGGAAGCCCGCGCCGTTCTTCCCGGACTCCTCGCCGGCGGCGGTGGCGAGCTGGGTGACGACCAGGACGCCCGCCTGGTTGGCGAGGACGAAGAGGACGGTCCACTTGGCCAGCTTGACCGTCTTGCCGAGCCCGTGGCCCTTCCAGTCGAAGCGGGGACGGAAACGGAAGCCCGTCTCGCGCAGGTACGGGATCATCGCCAGGGCCTGGACGACGAGGCCGAGCAGGGTGCCGATGCCGAGCAGGCGGATGCCCTCGTCCGGAATGGTCTGCACGCCCATGTGGGACTCGGCGGAGGTGCCGTAGACCCAGATGAACAGGCCGAAGGTGACGATCATGACGATGTTGTTGAGGACCGGGGTCCACATCATCGCGCCGAACTTGCCGCGGGCGTTGAGGATCTGGCCCATCACCACGTGCACGCCCATGAAGAAGATCGTGGGCAGGCAGTAGCGGGCGAAGGTCACCGCCACGCTGTTGGCGGCGGCGTCGTCGGCGATGGTGTTCGACATCAGCCGGATCAGCAGTGGCGCCGCGAAGACGGCCAGGGCCACGATGAGGCCGAGCGCCACCATGACCAGGGTGAGCAGACGGTTGGCGTAGGCCTCGCCGCCGTCCTCGTCGTTCTTCATCGAGCGGACGAGCTGGGGGACGAAGACCGAGTTGAGGCCGCCGCCGACGGTGAGGATGTAGATCATCGTCGGCAGGGTGTAGGCGATGGTGAAGGTGTCGCCGAGCAGGGCCGCGCCGAGCGCGCCGGTGATCACCAGGCTGCGGACGAAGCCGGTCAACCGGGAGACCAGGGTGCCGGCCGCCATCACCGCGCTCGACTTCAGCAGTCCGGAGGCACGGCCGGACTTCTTGGGGGCGGGCGCGGGCAGGGGGTCCGGCTCCGGAGTGGGCGTGGGCACCTGGCCCGGCGCCTGCTGGTCCCGGTAGAGGTGCGCGAACGCGTCCGGCTCGGGCGCCTCCTCACCGGCCCGGGTCACCAGGTCGTCGACCCCGGTGAACTGGACCGTGCGCGCGTCGTCGCCGTACGGCAGGTGGCGCGAGGGCCCGTCCGGCTCGGGCGCCGGCGTCTGCGCCCACACCCGGGGGTCGGGGGCGTGCTGCGGCGCGGCGGGCTGCTGGTAGAGCGCGTGCGGGTCCTGGTAGGTGCCGGGCGGGGGCGGCGGGTGCGCGGCGCGGTCGTAGAGCGCCTCGGTCACCGGGTCCTGCGCGGACATGTCCTGCGCCCGGTAGGGGTCGTGGGCGTAGGCGTCCTGGACGTAGGGGTCCTGGGCGTACAGGTCCTGGCCCTGCGGGTCCTGCGCGTCGGAGCCCCGGCCGTGAGGGTTCTGTGCGTAGGGGCCCTGGCCCTGGGGGTTCTGTGCGTAGGGGGCCTGGCCCTGCGGGTTCTGCGTGTAGGGATCCTGGCCCTGCGGGGGCGGGACCGGCGGGTGGCCGGCACCGGGAGGCACCGCGGGCGTCCCACCGGACGGCGCGGGACCGTCCGCGCCCTGGCCGCGGTCACCGTCGTACGGCGCGTTCATGGATTACCCCACCTCATCGTCCCCGGCCGACCGGCCACGACATCGCTCAACGGTCCACTTTCTCACCCTGGCCCGACGGGTCCCCGCTTTCGGGTCCGGTGTCCGGTGTCGGGTCACTCGGCTGCACGGGTTCGTCCCGGTGGGACTTCCCTTCGCCGGGCCCGTCCCGACCGGGCTCCGAAGCGGTGTCGTCCTCGGCGGTCTCGACGGCCTCGGCCTCGGCGGTCCGGGCGGCCACCCGCTTGCGCTGGCTGTACATGCGCACGCCGGCGAGGACGAGGAGGAGGACACCGCCGGCGATCACGAGCATCACCGTGGGGGTGATCTCGGAGACCTTCACGGTGAAGTTCATCGGCTGCCCGTACGGGGTGCCGTCCTCGGTGTAGAGCTGGGCCGTCATCGGCACCTGGCCGTTGACGTTCGCCGAGGCGGGGAACTTCACCGACTGGCTGTGTCCGCCGCCGACCTTCACCGGGAGCTCGGCGTACCTGTCGCCGTCCACCTCCAGCCGGTTCTTGTTGGCGGAGGTGAGGCGCAGCACCAGGTTGTCCACGCCCTGGAGCAGCTTGTTCTGGACGGTCACGGGGATCGTCGCGCTGCGGCCGGAGAGCGTGAGGTCCGACTTGTCGACGAGCTGGACGCCCTTGGTGAGGGTCTGGAGGTAGTCCAGGACGTTGTTCCGGTAGATCGCGGCCGCCCGGGCCTCACCGCGCCAGGAGGTCGACATCTCGCGGTTGATCGCGTTGCCGAACGGCGTCACGACGCGTTCCGGCTGGGTCAGGACGACCTTGAAGTCGTCCAGCTCGTCCCGGGTGGTCTTCATGTCGCGGAAGGCCTGGACCGGAAGCTCCCGGTCGCGCAGTTCCTTCGGGTAGCGGGAGCTGCTCGGCACCGCGGTGGAGGCGTCCGGGTCCGGCTTGGCCGCCGCGGCGGCGAGGAGGTCGCTCGGCTGGGTCCAGCGCCGGCCGGAGAGGCCCTTCAGGGCGGTCGCCATGGCCTGTGCCTGGGCACCGGTCGGCACCCGCTGCGGGGCGACCACGATGCTGCGCTGGTCCTCCGGCTGCTCCAGGGTGATCGCCAGGGACTGGGCGAGGAACTCCTGGACCGCGAGCGTGGAGGTCTCCGCGCGGACCATGTCCCCACCGAAGGCGGTGGACAGGAGCGCGTCGCTCACCACGGCCGTGGTGCTGCCGTTGCCGAAGGGGCGGGCGGCCGTGGGCGTGTAGGGGAGGTCGTCGCGGACGCTGTCGCTCCGGGCGATCACCTTGTCGGCGCCGGCCGAGGTCGCGACCGCCGTGATGGAGGGGTCCACGGCTCCGTCGGCGGGCCAGGCGAAGTCGGTGGACGCCTGCACGTGGAGGACGGTCTCCACCGTCATGCCCGCCAGGGCGGTCGCCGACTGGAGGTGCCCGAGGGAGCCGGGGACGTCCTTGCCCCGGTGGGCCAGCGAGGCCAGGTCGGGGTCCGCGAAGGGCAGGGCGACGACCTTGTGCCCCTGGACCGCCTTCTCCAGCGCGTCCAGCCACCGCTCGGCGACGGCCTGGTTCTTGCCGGGGACGTCCAGGTCGCCGTCCTTGACGCGGTAGCCGTTCGCCATGGCGTCGACGGAGGCCAGCAGGTCCGGGTCGACCACCCAGGTGACCGGCAGGTCCTTGCCCAGCGTGACCATCTGGTCCAGGCGCCCGCCCGGACGCAGCTCGGCCGCCAGCTGGTCGTCCTCGAACACCGGGGTCTGCTGGTCGTCCGTGGCCGTCTGCGCCGAGACGTGCGACGAGGCGATCAGCGGCCAGAGGTAGGTGAGCTGGGTCTTCTTCTCGGTGGCCTCCGGCTGGTACGGCAGGAAGGTCCGCTCGATGCCGAGCACCCGGTCGTACTGCCGGTCCGAGGTCTGTCCGGTGAGGGAGACACCCAGCTGGTAGACGCCCTCCTCGTCGAGCCCGAGCTCGGAGACGGGCACGGACAGCGAGAAGTCGGTGCTGAGACCGGCCCCCAGCCGGGGGATCTTGACGGTGGGGGCGTCCTCGAGGGGAGCGGGGTCGCTGTCCTTCCGGAAACCCGTGCGCCCCGTGATCTGCTCGATCTCGCTGCGGCTCGTCATCCTCGGTCCGACGCGCAGGTTCACGGTAGCGCCGGTGACGGTCTTCTTGCCCCGGTTGGTCACCGTGCCGGTGACGGTGACGGTGTCGCCCGCGACGGGAGCGTTCGGGGCCAGCGTGTCGAGTGACACATCCACGGTCCTGGAACCGACGCCGTCCTCGGCGGCGGCCGTCGGAGCGGCGACGACCGGGGCCTGGAGCAGGCCGGCGAGGAGCGGCGCCCCGAAGGCGACGGTGATCGTGCGCCGCAGCCATCGGCGGGCGGGTGAGGCACCGGTTCCCTGGATGTCTGCCGCCTCGGCCACGCCTCGCCCGTCCTCGTCGTTGTCTGTGGTGCCAGTGGTGTCGGTGGTTCCCGGTTGCTGTGTCCAGGCATGGTAACGAGGCACGCCGTGGGCAAGTGCCGGGGAGTGCTCCAGCCGATCTTCGACCCGATCTTCGACTCGCCGCCGCTGGCACCACCGCACGCCCCCGGCCGGCGGGGAGCGGACGCCGGGGGTCCTCGCCCGGCGGAAAACGAGGACATCGCGGTGAGCCGGGGCACGTACCCTTTTCTGTTGTGCCGAACGCCAACGAAGACACCCCGACTGCACTGAGCCAGGTGCAACGCCGCGCGGTCAGTGAACTGCTGCGTGTGTCCCCCGCCGCCGACGACCTCGCGCGCCGCTTCCAGGAGGCCGGGTTCAGCCTCGCGCTGGTCGGCGGCTCGGTGCGGGACGCGCTGCTCGGCCGGCTCGGCAACGACCTGGACTTCACCACCGACGCCCGCCCCGAGGACGTGCTGAAGATCGTCCGCCCGTGGGCCGACGCGGTGTGGGAGGTCGGCATCGCCTTCGGGACCGTCGGCTGCCAGAAGGACGCCCGCGTCGGAGACGCTGTTCAGCGCTTTCAGATCGAGGTCACCACGTACCGCTCGGAGGCGTACGACCGGACCTCCCGGAAGCCCGAGGTCTCCTACGGCGACTCCATCGACGAGGACCTCGTCCGGCGTGACTTCACCGTCAACGCCATGGCCGTGGCCCTCCCCGAGAAGGAGTTCATCGACCCGTACGGCGGTCTCGAGGACCTGGCCGCACGGGTGCTGCGCACGCCGGGCACGCCGGAGGAGTCCTTCTCCGACGACCCCCTGCGCATGATGCGGGCCGCCCGGTTCGCCGCGCAGCTGGACTTCGAGGTCGCTCCCGAGGTCGTGGCGGCCATGAGGGAGATGTCGGGCCGGATCGAGATCGTCTCCGCCGAGCGCATCCGTGAGGAACTCAACAAGCTGCTGCTCTCGGCGCACCCGCGGAAGGGCCTCGGACTCCTCGTGGACACGGGCCTCGCCGAGTACGTGCTGCCCGAGCTGCCGTCGCTGCGTCTGGAGAGTGATGAGCACCACCGGCACAAGGACGTCTACGAGCACTCGCTGACCGTGCTCGACCAGGCGATCGACCTGGAGGAGGACGGGCCCGACCTGGTGCTGCGCCTCGCCGCCCTGCTCCATGACATCGGCAAGCCGCGCACGCGCCGCTTCGAGAAGGACGGCCGGGTCTCCTTCCACCACCACGAGGTGGTCGGCGCGAAGATGACCAAGAAGCGCATGACCGCGCTCAAGTACTCCAACGAGATGATCAAGGACGTCTCCCGTCTCGTGGAGCTGCACCTCCGCTTCCACGGTTACGGCACCGGTGAGTGGACCGATTCGGCCGTGCGGCGCTACGTCCGTGACGCCGGTCCGCTGCTCTCGCGGCTGCACAAGCTGACCCGCTCGGACTGCACCACGCGCAACAAGCGCAAGGCGAGTGCGCTCTCCCGCGCCTACGACGGCCTTGAGGACCGCATCGCCCAGCTCCAGGAGCAGGAGGAGCTGGACGCGATCCGGCCCGACCTCGACGGCAACCAGATCCAGGACATCCTGGGCATCGCACCGGGGCCGGCGATCGGCCAGGCGTACAAGTTCCTGCTGGAACTCCGGCTCGAGAACGGGCCGATGGAGCACGACCGGGCCGTCGCCGCGCTCAAGGAGTGGTGGGCAGCGCGCGGCTGAGTCGGGACTGCGCCCGGACGGGCCCGTGTTTCACGTGAAACACGGATCCGCTCGATGCTCTGGAAGGGGTGGTGTTTCACGTGAAACACCACCCCTTCCGGCTTTCCCGGTGCAAGGCCACGGCGATCACCGCGTAGATCACGGCCACCAGCACGACCAGTAGGGGTGAGCGGCCGTCGGGCGGCAGCATCAGCGCCGCGACTCCCGCCGCCCCCACGAAGGCGATGTTGAACAGCACGTCGTAGAGGGAGAAGACCCTGCCTCGATAGGAGTCGGCCACGGCCGTCTGGACCACCGTGTCGGTCGCGATCTTGGCCCCCTGGGTGATGAGGCCGAGGACGAAGGCGGCGACGAGGAAGGGAGTCGGGGTGAAGGGCAGCCCGAGGGCCGGGACGAGGACGGCGGCCGCAGCCGTGCACACGGTCATCCAGCCGAAGGGCCCGAACCGCCCGACCGCCCAGGGCGAGAGGACGGCGGCCGCGAAGAAGCCGGCGCCGGACGTGGCGACGGCGAGTCCGAGGAGGGCGAGGCCGTCGGAGTCGGTGGAGCTCCAGGAGTAGCGGGAGAGCATGAGCACGGTGACGAGCAGGGCGCCGTAACAGAAGCGCATGAGGGACACCGCGACGAGTGCCCGGGCGGCGGGGCGTCGTTCGGCGAGGTGCCGCACCCCCGCGGCCAGTCCGTGGGCCGTCGACTTCAGTGCCGGGCCGAGGGACCGGGGTGCGGGGCCGGCATCGGGTCCGAGGAGCTCCCGGGACATCCGCAGGGAGGCGAGGGCGGCACAGAGGTAGAGGACGGCGCCGAAGGCCACGACGACCGCATCGGATTCGTCGGCGAGGAGCCGGACGCCGAACGCGAGGCCGCCGCCGATGGTCGCGGCGAGGGTGCCGGCGGTGGGCGAGAGCGAGTTCGCCATCACGAGCCGCTCTTCGTCGACGACACGGGGGAGCGAGGCGGAGAGCCCTGCCAGGACGAACCGGTTGACGGCGGTGACGGAGAGGGCGGAGGCGTAGAAGAGCCAGTCCGGTACGGAGGCGAGGACGAGGAGGGCGGTCCCGCAGGCCAGCAGGGCGCGCAGGAGGTTGCCGTACAGGAAGACCTGGCGGCGCTGCCATCGGTCGAGGAGCACCCCGGCGAAGGGCCCGACGAGCGAGTACGGGAGCAGGAGCACCGCCATGGCGGAGGCGATCGCGCCGGGTGAGGTCTGTTTCTCGGGGGAGAAGACGACGTACGTGGCCAGGGCCACCTGGTAGACGCCGTCGGAGCACTGGGAGAGCAGCCGGACGGCGAGCAGACGGCGGAAGTTCCTCAGGCGCAGGAGTACGCGCAGATCACGTACGACGGACATGGCAGCAAGACTCACATACGACGAGGGCCCCCGGGCAGTGCCTCGGGGACCCTCGATCGACAAGCGTGCGGCGCTTTAGCGCTCGACCTCACCCTTGATGAACTTCTCGACGTTGGCCAGGGCCTCGTCGTCGAAGTACTGCACCGGCGGGGACTTCATGAAGTACGAGGAGGCGGAGAGGATCGGGCCGCCGATGCCGCGGTCCTTGGCGATCTTCGCGGCACGCAGGGCGTCGATGATGACACCCGCCGAGTTCGGGGAGTCCCACACCTCGAGCTTGTACTCCAGGTTCAGCGGGACGTCGCCGAACGCGCGGCCCTCCAGGCGGACGTACGCCCACTTGCGGTCGTCCAGCCAGGCCACGTAGTCCGAGGGGCCGATGTGGACGTTCTTCTCGCCCAGCTCGCGGTCCGGGATCTGCGAGGTGACGGCCTGCGTCTTCGAGATCTTCTTGGACTCGAGGCGGTCGCGCTCCAGCATGTTCTTGAAGTCCATGTTGCCGCCGACGTTGAGCTGCATCGTGCGCTCAAGGCGGACACCGCGGTCCTCGAACAGCTTCGCCATCACGCGGTGCGTGATGGTCGCGCCGACCTGCGACTTGATGTCGTCGCCGACGATCGGGACGCCCGCCTCGGTGAACTTGTCGGCCCACTCCTTGGTGCCGGCGATGAAGACCGGAAGGGCGTTGACGAAGGCGACCTTGGCGTCGATGGCGCACTGGGCGTAGAACTTCGCCGCGTCCTCGGAGCCGACGGGCAGGTAGCAGACGAGGACGTCGACCTGGCGGTCCTTGAGGATCTGGACGACGTCGACGGGCTCCTCGGCGGACTCCTCGATGGTCAGGCGGTAGTACTTGCCGAGACCGTCGAGCGTGTGACCGCGCTGGACCGTGACGCCCTTGTTCGGGACGTCGCAGATCTTGATGGTGTTGTTCTCGCTGGCGCCGATGGCGTCGGAGAGGTCGAGGCCGACCTTCTTCGCATCGACGTCGAAGGCGGCGACGAACTCGACGTCACCGACGTGGTAGTCGCCGAACTGGACGTGCATCAGGCCGGGCACCTTGGTCGCCGGGTCGGCGTCCTTGTAGTACTCGACGCCCTGCACCAGCGAGGCGGCGCAGTTGCCCACGCCGACGATGGCTACGCGAACCGAACCCATTCCGGTTGCTCCCTGTGTGATCGTGGAAGCCCTGCTGTGCGCAGGGTTTCACTTGGCGGTGTCGTCGGACGGATCCGGCCGGGTACTGCCCCCGTGCCGGGGCAGGCCGCCCGTTTCTCCAGAATCGTTGTCGTGCCGAGCGGGGGCGTCCGGGCCGGATCGCTGATCCCGCCCCGCCCGCTCGCTCTCGATGAGCTCGTTCAGCCAGCGCACTTCGCGCTCCACGGACTCCATGCCGTGGCGCTGCAGCTCAAGCGTGTAGTCGTCCAGGCGCTCGCGGGTCCGGACCAGGGAGGCGCGCATCTTCTCCAGGCGCTCTTCCAGCCGGCTGCGGCGGCCCTCCAGCACGCGCATCCGCACCTCGCGCTCGGTCTGTCCGAAGAAGGCGAAGCGTGCCGCGAAGTGCTCGTCCTCCCAGGTGTCCGGGCCGGTGTGGGAGAGGAGCTCCTCGAAGTGCTCCTTGCCCGCCGGGGTCAGCCGGTAGACGATCTTGGCCCGGCGTCCCGCGAGCGACGCGGCGAGGGCCTCCTCGGGGGCGCTGCCCGGTTCCTCGATCAACCAGCCGTTGGCGACCAGCGTCTTGAGGCAGGGGTACAGCGTCCCGTAGCTGAAGGCCCGGAAGACGCCCAGTGAGGTGTTGAGGCGCTTCCGCAGCTCGTACCCGTGCATGGGGGCCTCGCGCAGCAGGCCGAGAACGGCGAACTCGAGGATGCCGGAGCGTCTGCTCATCCGTCGCCTCCTCCTCCGCCTTCGGGGCCCTTATGCCGTGCTGATGTATCGACTCGATACATCAGCACGATAGAACGGCCTCCCTGTCTCGACAAGCGGGACCACCGTGACCGGCGTCACATCATCGATTCGCGGCGGTCGACTTGCCTGATTTGGGGTGAACTCCGGCTCCAGGCGGGTTTTGGCCGTGCGTAGTCTGTGCGGCATGCAGATCACCGGGAACCGAGCGGCACCGTGGGACGTCAGTGCTGCGGGTGACCGGCTGCGACACGGGGGGGCCTCCGATGGGGTTCCCGCGTGCGCATTTCGGGGGGACCGGAACTCAACTGCCGCTTCCAGGCGTACGCGCCTGCCCGAGGAGTAGTCGTTCGATGAGCGAGCATCGTCGCAAAATGCCGCCGCAGCAGCCGCCGACGGGTGGTCGCGCGGCGGCACGGCGCGCTGCCCAGCAGCCGATGGGCCGCAGGTCGGCCCCGGCCCATGACGTCGGTACGGAGGCCCCTTCGGCCTCGTACGGACCCCCCTCCTCCCATGGAGAGGAGCAGCGTCCCTACGGCGGGCGCGCGGAGGCCCGGCGGGCCGCCCAGCGCGGCAGCCGCCGCAAGGGAGCCGATGCCGGTCCCGGTGGCCCCGCCGGCCCCGGTGGGGGCCGGCGCGGTGGCGGTGGCGGCGGTCGTGGTGGCGGTCCGGGCCGCGGTGGTGGCGGCGGTCGTCCGCCGGGCAAGAAGCGGATCATCGACTACCCGCGCCACAACAAGTACGGCTGGCGTCGCTGGATGCCGTCGTGGAAGCTCGTGACGGGCACGTTCCTGTTCTTCGCGGCGAGTCTGATGGGCGCTGCCGCGATCGCGTACTCGCAGGTGGACATCCCCAACGAGGCCGACACCGCGACCTCGCAGAACAACATCTACTACTGGGCCGACGGGTCCCGCATGGTCGCGACGGGCAGTGGCACCAACCGCCAGATCGTCCAGTTCGCGGACATCCCGAAGTCCATGCAGAACGCGGTGATCTCGGCGGAGAACAAGACCTTCTGGGACGACTCCGGCGTCGACCCCATGGGCATCGCCCGCGCCGTGTGGAACATGGCCAAGGGCGGCGAGACCCAGGGTGGTTCGACCATCACCCAGCAGTACGTGAAGAACAACCGCCTGGACGACCAGTCGCAGACCGTCACCCGGAAGGTGAAGGAACTCTTCATCTCCATGAAGGTCGGCAACGAGGTCGACAAGGACGTGGTCATGGCGGGCTACCTGAACACCTCGTACTACGGGCGTGGTGCGTACGGTATCCAGGCGGCGGCCCGCGCCTACTTCAACAAGGACGTCGGGAAGCTCAACGCCAGCGAGTCGGCGCTGCTCGCCGCGGTGCTGAAGGGCGCGACGTACTACGACCCCGCCGGTTACCCCGAGATCGACCCCAACGCCTCGGCCAAGGCGAACACCGAGCGGGCCACCAAGCGGTGGAGCTGGATCCTCGACGAGATGCAGAAGGACGGGCACATCTCGGCCGCGGAGCGGGCGAAGTACACCACCTTCCCCAAGGTCCAGCCGCCCCGGAAGAGCGCCAACCTGAGCGGTCAGATCGGCTACCTGGTCAGCACCGCCGACCAGAACATGAAGAACCAGTTCGGGATCACCGAGCAGCAGCTGCAGCGCGGCGGCTACGAGATCTACACCACCTTCGACAAGAAGAAGGTGGACAAGATGGAAGCCACGATCAAGAAGGTCATCAAGGAGAACATCGACCCGAAGAAGCGGCCGAAGACGGACACGCACGTCCAGTTCGGCGGTGCCTCCGTCGACACGGAGACCGGGAAGATCGTGGCCCTCTACGGTGGCGTCGACGCCACCAAGCACTTCCGGAGCAACGCCGACAGCACCGGTGCCCAGGTCGGTTCGACGTTCAAGCCCTTCGTGCTCGCCGCCGCGATGAAGGACGGCGTCCGGGACGAGAGGCTCGGCCCGGACCAGGACGCGTCCGAGCGCACGATCCTCGATCCGGACAAGAGCCTCTACAACGGCAAGGACGACCTGACGATCCGCAAGTACAACGGCGAGATCTGGCGGGACGACAACGGCGACGAGTGGAAGCAGAGCAACGACGAGAACGCCAGCTACGGCCCCATCTCCCTGCGCTACGCCATGATCAAGTCCGCCAACTCGCCGTACGTGCAGCTCGGCATGGACGTGGGCATCGACAAGGTCCGGGACGCGGCCATGAGGGCCGGCCTCCGCGAGGAGTCCCTCGTCAAGGGTGAGTTCCCCTCCTTCTCCCTCGGCGTCTCCAGCCCGAGCGCCATCCGCATGGCCGGTGCGTACGCCACCTTCGCCAACGAGGGCGAGCAGAACGACCCGTACTCCGTGGAGAAGGTCAAGCGGAGCGGCGTCGTCATCAACAAGCACGAGGGCAAGCCCAAGTCGGCCTTCAGCCCGGCCATCGCCAACAACGTCACCGACGTGCTCCGGTCCGTCGTGGACGACGACCGGGGCACCGGCACCAAGGCCCGGATCCCGGGCCGCCCGGTGGCCGGCAAGACCGGTACGACCGACGACAACATGTCGGCCTGGTTCGTGGGCTACACGAAGCAGCTGGCGACCGCGATCGACATGTACCGCTTCGACGACGACGAGACCAAGGAAGGCCGCAAGTTCGAGAAGATGTACGGCACGGGTGACCAGCCGGTCATCCACGGTTCGTCGTTCCCCTCGCGGATCTGGCAGGCCTACATGGCGGACGCCGTGGCGGACATGCCCGTCGAGGACTTCCCGAAGCCGGAGAAGCTGGAGGGCGCCAAGCCCGTCTTCGGCGGCGGCGCCCAGAGCCCGACGCCGACCCCGACGGCCACCCAGACGCCCACCGAGTCGGCGACGCCGACGACGACTCCCCCGACCACCCCGACGACGACTCCCCCGCCGACGCCGACCAAGACGCCGAAGCCGGGCAAGACGACCTGTGACGTCTTCGACTGGAACTGCCACCACCCGGGAGGCACGGGCGGCAACACCGGGGAGCCCACCACCACGCCACCCACCACCGAGTCGCCGACGCCGACGGACTCGCCGACGGACACCACCACCGGCGGCAACGGCAACGGCAACAAACCCGGGGACGGGACCTGGGTCCCCTGATCCCCGCGCCCCGCGCGGATGATCCGAGCACGCCCGGGAGCCGCCGCGTCCGCTCCGTACCTTCCGTACGGACCGGACACGGCGGCTCCCGCCGTTTTCCCGGGCACGTACGGCAGGATGTCCCCCATGCCGAGCCTCCAGAAGTCGAGCGCGCCGCGGGAGCGCTCGCAGACGGTCATCCCCACCCACCGGGACGAGGTGGCCGCCGCGGGCAGCGAACTGATCGGCGGCCCCTACGGACGCCGGGCGGCGGCCGGCACCGGGCAGCTGACGCCGGTGCGGGTGATCGCACTCGTGGCCCTCGGCATGTACGCCCTCGGCATGGTGCAGAAGCTGCCCTGCTACAACTGGGCCTGGTTCCGCGGAACGACCTCCCAGTACACCCACGCCTGCTACTCGGACATCCCGCACCTCTTCGTCGGGCGGGGCTTCGCGGAGGGCCTGGTCCCGTACTTCGACCGGCTGGGCGGCGACATACCGTTCCTGGAGTACCCCGTCCTGACGGGCCTCTTCATGGAGGTCGCGGCCTGGCTGACGCCCGGCGGCGGCGACACCACCCAACAGGAGCAGGCGTACTGGCTGGTCAACGCCGGCATGCTGATGGTGTGCGCGGCCGTCCTGGTGGTCTGTGTGGCCCGGACGCACCGGCTGCGCCCCTGGGACGGCCTGCTGGTCGCCCTCGCGCCCTCGGTCGCGCTCACCGCCACGATCAACTGGGACATGCTGGCCGTCGCGCTGACCGCCGCCGCCGTCCTGATGTGGTCGCGGAGCCGGCCGCTGGCCTTCGGGATCCTGCTGGGCCTGGCCACCGCCGCCAAGTTCTATCCGATACTGCTGCTCTGTCCGCTGCTGCTGCTCTGCTGGCGGGCCGGGAAGTGGCGGTCCTACGGGACCGCGGTGCTCGGCTTCCTGGGGTCCTGGCTGGTCGTGAACCTGCCCGTGATGCTGCTCGCGCCGGAGGGGTGGAAGCAGTTCTACCTCTTCAGCCGGGACCGGAACGTCGACTTCGGTTCGATCTGGTTGCTGGTCAGCCAGCGGACGGGTGACGTGATCACGCCGGGCCGGGCCAATCTGTACGCGCTGCTGCTGATGGCGGTGGCGGTGGCGGGCCTCGTGTTCCTGGCGCTCACGGCGCCCCGCAGGCCGCGCTTCGCCCAGCTGGCCTTCCTGGTCGTCGCCGCCTTCGTCCTGACGAACAAGGTCTACTCGCCGCAGTACGTCCTGTGGCTGGTCCCGCTGGCCGCGCTCGCCCGGCCGCGCTGGCGCGACTTCCTGGTCTGGCAGGCCTGCGAGGTCATGTACTTCGTCGGCATCTGGATGTACCTGGCGTTCACGTCCGGCGGCGAGAAGCAGGGCCTGCCGGTGGACGGCTACCAATTCGCGATCGTCCTGCACCTGCTCGGCACGCTGTACCTCTGCGCGATGGTCGTCCGCGACGTCCTGGCGCCCGAGAAGGACCCGATCCGGCAGGACGGCGCGGACGACCCCTCCGGGGGCGTCCTGGACGGCGCCGGGGACGTCGTCGTCATGGGCAGGGCGGCCCACCCGGCCCGGCACGCCGCCCCGGCCGTGGAGGAGGGCCAGCGGGTCCGCTGGGGCATCGTCGACGACCCCTGGGCCGCCCCCGAATAGGCACGGCGACACGCGCACGGCGATCACCCCCGGGAGCAGGACTCCCGGGGGTGATGCGTTTCGGCGGGCTCCGCCGGGTGCTGCCTCCGGTCGGCTCAGCGCTCGACGAGGCGGTCGAACTGCGTCGTGGTGTGGCGCAGGTGCGCCACGAGCTCGTCGCCCACCCGGGGCTCCTGGGCGTCGGCCGGCACGAACAGGATCGACACCTGCATGTGCGGCGGCTCGGCGAACCAGCGCTGCTTCCCGCTCCAGACGAAGGGCGAGAGGTTCCGGTTGACGGTGGCGAGGCCCGCCCGGGCGACGCCCTTGGCGCGCGGCATGACGCCGTGCATCGCCTTCGGGGCCTCCAGGCCCACACCGTGGGAGGTGCCGCCGGCCACGACGACCAGCCAGCCGTCCGACGCGGCCTTCTGCTGGCGGTAACCGAACCGGTCGCCCTTGGCGACCCGGGTCACGTCGAGGACGGCGCCCCGGTACTCCGTGGCCTCGTGGTCGCCCAGCCACAGCCGGGTGCCGATCCGGGCGCGGAAGCGGGTCTGCGGGAACTGCTGCTGCAGCCGGGCCTGCTCCTCGGCCCGCAGGTGGCTGACGAACATGGTGTGCAGCGGCAGCCGGGCGGCCCGCAGCCGGTCCATCCAGGCGATGACCTCCTCGACCGCGTCGGTGCCGTCCGGGCGGTCCAGGGGCAGGTGGAGGGCGAAACCCTCCAGACGGACGTCCTCGATGGCGGCGTGGAGCTGCTGGAGCTCCTCCTCGCGCACGCCGTGCCGCTTCATCGAGCTCATGCACTCGATCACGACCCGGGCGCCCACCAGGGCGTGGACGCCGTCCACCGACGACACGGAACGGATCACCCGGTCGGGCAGCGGAACCGGTTCCTCACCCCGGCGGAAGGGGGTGAGGACCAGCAGGTCGCCACCGAACCAGTCCTTGATCTTCGCGGCTTCGTACGTGGTGCCCACGGCGAGCATGTCGGCACCGAACCGGGCCGCCTCGTCCGCGAGCCGCTCGTGTCCGAAGCCGTACCCGTTGCCCTTGCACACCGGGATGAGCCCCGGGAACTGGTCGATGACGGTCTTCTGGTGCGCCCGCCAGCGAGCGGTGTCGACGTAGAGGGAGAGCGCCATGGCCGGCCCGGAACCTTTCTGATGGCAGCGGTGGGTCAGAGGTGTGTACGAGTACGAAGCCTACGGAACGGTCAGCGGCGCGACATGTAGATGTCGAGCGCCTTGTGCAGCAGCTTGTTCAGCGGGAAGTCCCACTCGCCGACGTACTCGACGGCCTCGCCGCCCGTGCCCACCTTGAACTGGATGAGTCCGAAGAGGTGGTCGGTCTCGTCGAGCGAGTCCGAGATGCCCCGCAGGTCGTAGACGGTCGCGCCCATGGCGTACGCGTCGCGCAGCATCCGCCACTGCATCGCGTTCGAGGGGCGGACCTCACGGCCGATGTTGTCGGAGGCGCCGTAGGAGTACCAGACGTGCCCGCCGACGACGAGCATGGTCGCGGCGGAGAGGTTCACCCCGTTGTGACGGGCGAAGTAGAGCCGCATGCGGTTGGGGTCCTCGTTGTTGAGGACGGTCCACATGCGCTGGAAGTACGAGAGCGGGCGCGGCCGGAAGTGGTCGCGGACGGCCGTGATCTCGTACAGCCGCTGCCACTCGGCCAGGTCCTCGTAGCCGCCCTGGACGACCTCGACGCCGGCCTTCTCGGCCTTCTTGATGTTGCGGCGCCACAGCTGGTTGAAGCCCTTGAGGACGTCGTCGAGCGAGCGGTTCGCGAGCGGGACCTGGAAGACGTAGCGGGGCTGCACGTCGCCGAAGCCGGCGCCGCCGTCCTCGCCCTGCTGCCAGCCCATCTTCCGCAGCCGGTCCGCGACCTCGAAGGCGCGCGGCTCGATGTGGGTGGCCTCGACGTCCTTGAGGCGCTTGACGTCCGGGTCCTGGATGCCGGCCTTGATGGCGGCCGAGTCCCAGCGGCGGATGACCACCGGCGGGCCCATCTTCACCGAGAAGGCGCCCTGCTGCTTGAGGTGCGCCAGCATCGGCTGCAGCCAGTCGTCGAGGTTGGGCGCGTACCAGTTGATGACCGGCCCCTCGGGCAGGTAGGCGAGGTAGCGCTTGATCTTCGGCAGCTGGCGGTAGAGCACCAGGCCGGCGCCGACGAGTTCGCCGGACTTGTCGAACCAACCGAGGTTCTCCGAGCGCCACTCGGTCTTCACATCAGCCCATGCCGGGACCTGGCAGTGGCTCGCGGCGGGCTGGCTCTGGATGAATGCCAGATGCTGCTCACGGCTGATGGTCCTCAGGGTCAGGCTCATGCGGGGCGCTCCTCGGCAGGTGTGTCCCCATCGGTCAGGGGCTCCGGCTCTCGCGCCGAAGCCTACTGTGACCGAGGAGCGCCCCGAATGGGTGTGTCTGCGCCGACGCGCGGTCGTTCTCAGCCGAAGAGGCCGCCGTACGCCATTCCGAGGTAGAAGCCGACCGCCGAGGCGCCGAGCCCGATGATCATCAGGAAGCGTTCGCGTGTCGTCACGGAGATGAACTGGCCGTACGCGCCGGTCAGGATGCCGATCAGACCCGCCCAGGAACTCAACAGGTGCAGGTTGTGGAACTGCGCCGTCACGAAGGAGAGGATCCCCAGGGCCAGTGTGACGCCCATCAGCGCGTCCTGGAGCGGGTGGGGCTTGCCGTCGGTCGCGAAGAGGGAGTGGCCGGGGTCGCGTCGCATTGCCTGTGCCATGGGGCACCTCCTGGCGTGGCTACCGGAAGGCGGCGCGTCCCGGCGCCGCCCACATCCGTTGTGTACAGATTGCGTCCCCTCTCCGGGGAATTTCAACCGCAAGCCGATGTGCGGGTACTCTGTACAGCTGCGCCGGTGTCTGCCCAGGTCCCTCCGGGATCCCCGACAGCGCTCCTCGCTCGCCGAGGGGGTCTGTCAGTGGTGGCGGATACCGTTGCTTACGCATCACGACCCTCCTGCCACGGAACGACCGTGGCCGCTGAGTCCAAAGGAGGTGGGTTCCACATGCGTCACTACGAGGTGATGGTCATCCTCGACCCCGATCTCGAGGAGCGCGCTGTCTCCCCGCTGATCGAGAACTTCCTCTCCGTCGTCCGTGAGGGCAACGGAAAGGTCGAGAAGGTCGACACCTGGGGCCGTCGTCGTCTCGCCTACGAGATCAAGAAGAAGCCCGAGGGCATCTACTCGGTCATCGACCTGCAGGCCGAGCCTGCGGTCGTCAAGGAGCTCGACCGCCAGCTCAACCTGAACGAGTCGGTCCTCCGGACCAAGGTCCTCCGTCCCGAGACCCACTGAGCTTCTAGCTCAGAGGTCATCGGGTTCGAGTAGCAACGAAGCAGCCAGAAGCAAACCCGCCGAGAGGTTCCCCCATGGCAGGCGAGACCGTCATCACGGTCGTCGGCAATCTTGTCGACGACCCCGAGCTGCGCTTCACCCCGTCCGGTGCGGCGGTCGCGAAGTTCCGTATCGCGTCCACCCCCCGCACCTTCGACCGTCAGACCAATGAGTGGAAGGACGGCGAAAGCCTCTTCCTGACCTGCTCGGTCTGGCGTCAGGCGGCGGAGAACGTCGCGGAGTCGCTCCAGCGAGGCATGCGCGTCGTCGTGCAGGGCCGGCTGAAGCAGCGGTCCTACGAGGACCGTGAGGGCGTCAAGCGCACGGTCTACGAGCTGGACGTCGAGGAAGTCGGCCCCAGCCTCAAGAACGCCACGGCCAAGGTCACCAAGACCACCGGTCGCGGCGGCCAGGGCGGATACGGCGGCGGTGGCCAGCAGGCCGGCGGCGGTGGCGGCTGGGGTGGAAACTCCGGCGGTTCCCAGCAGGGTGGCGGCGGTGCTCCCGCCGACGACCCGTGGGCGACCGGCAGCCCCTCCGGCGGCGGCCAGCAGGCCGGCGGCGGTGGCGGCTGGGGTGGAAACTCCGGCGGCGGCTACTCGGACGAGCCCCCCTTCTAGGGCACGCCCTGGAAGCAGCTCGTACCCCCACTTCTTGATCACACAGGAGAAACACCATGGCGAAGCCGCCTGTGCGCAAGCCTAAGAAGAAGGTCTGCGCGTTCTGCAAGGACAAGACCGCGTACGTGGACTACAAGGACACGAACATGCTGCGGAAGTTCATTTCCGACCGCGGCAAGATCCGTGCCCGCCGCGTGACCGGCAACTGCACGCAGCACCAGCGTGACGTCGCCACGGCCGTCAAGAACAGCCGTGAGATGGCGCTGCTGCCCTACACGTCCACCGCGCGATAAGGGAAGGGTGACCGAGAAATGAAGATCATCCTCACCCACGAGGTCTCCGGCCTCGGTGCCGCTGGCGACGTCGTCGACGTCA
The DNA here is from genome assembly GCF_055582805.1 of Streptomyces sp. NPDC107498. Lineage (NCBI taxonomy): Bacteria > Bacillati > Actinomycetota > Actinomycetes > Kitasatosporales > Streptomycetaceae > Streptomyces > Streptomyces sp. NPDC107498. The sequence continues at coordinate 57,308 of NZ_JBVJPE010000015.1, forward strand.
AGGACGGCTACGCTCGCAACTACCTGGTCCCGCGCGGTTTCGCGATCCGCTGGACCAAGGGCGGCGAGAAGGACGTGGCGCAGATCCGCCGCGCCCGCAAGATCCACGAGATCGCGACCATCGAGCAGGCCAACGAGATCAAGGCCCAGCTCGAGGGCACGAAGGTGCGCCTGGCCGTTCGCTCCGGCGACGCCGGCCGTCTCTTCGGCTCCGTGACCCCGGCCGACATCGCCTCGGCGATCAAGACCGCGGGTGGCCCCGACGTCGACAAGCGTCGCGTCGAGCTCGGTTCGCCGATCAAGACCCTGGGCTCGCACCAGGTGTCCGTGCGTCTGCACCCCGAGGTTGCCGCGAAGCTCGGCGTCGAGGTCGTCGCCGCGTAACGCTGCCCTTGGCAGTCTGCGCTCAGCAGTGAGGAAGGGCCGCACCCCTCGGGGTGCGGCCCTTCCGCTGTTCGCTCTTCCTTCGGCTGCGTGCTTCCGCTGCTTCCTTCCGCTGTCTCTTTCGGCGTTTCTTCCGGCGTTTCACGTGAAACAGGGGCCTCAGCGGGTGGCGCCCGTGACGATCCAGCGGCCGGAGCGCATGCGGAACCAGAGGGTGCCCATCCGGACCGTCATCATCAGGGCCATCGCCCACCAGAGTGCCGTCAGCCCGCCGCCGAGCGTCGGGACCAGAAGGGCGACCGGGGCGAAGACCGCCAGCGTGAGCAGCATCGCCCAGGCCAGGTAGGGGCCGTCTCCCGCGCCCATCAGGACGCCGTCGAGGACGAAGACGACCCCGGAGACCGGCTGGGAGATCGCGACCACGAGCAGGGCCGGGAGCAGGGTGTCCTGCACGGTGGCGTCGCCGGTGAAGAGCGGGGCGAACAGGGGTCGGGTGACGACGAGCAGCGCACCGAGCACCACCCCCGAGAGCACGCCCCACTGGACCATGCGGCGGCAGACCTGGCGCGCCCCGTCGGCGTCGTCCGCACCGAGGTAGCGGCCGATGATGGCCTGGCCCGCGATGGCGATCGCGTCGAGTGCGAAGGCCATCAGGCTCCACAGGGACAGGATGATCTGGTGGGCGGCGACCTCGGCGTCCCCGAGCCGGGCGGCGACGGCCGTGGCGATCATCAGGACCGCGCGCAGGGAGAGCGTACGGACCAGGAGCGGGACGCCGGCCTGGGCGGAGGCGCGTATGCCGGCCGGGTCGGGGCGGAGGGAGGCGCCGTGGCGCCGGGCGCCCCGTACGACCACGACGAGGTAGACGGCGGCCATGCCGTACTGGGCGATGACCGTGCCCCAGGCGGAGCCGGCGATGCCCAGACCCGCGCCGTAGACCAGGCCGGCGTTGAGCGCGCCGTTGGCCGCGAATCCGGCGATGGCGACGTAGAGCGGCGTACGGGTGTTCTGGAGGCCGCGCAGGACGCCGGTGGCGGCCAGGACCACCAGCATGGCGGGGATGCCGAGGCTGGAGATCCTGAGGTAGGTGACGGCGTACGGGGCGGCGGTGCCCGAGGCCCCGAAGACGTCGACGAGCCACGGTGCGGTGGGCAGGGTCAGCGCCACGACGGCGGCGCCGAGGAGGAGCGCCAGCCAGATGCCGTCCATGCCCTGGCGGATGGCGGCCTGGAGGTCACCGGCGCCCACGCGCCGGGCGACGGCGGCCGTGGTGGCGTAGGCGAGGAAGACGAAGACGCTGACGGCGGTGGAGAGCAGTGCCGCGGCGATCGCGAGGCCCGCGAGCTGTGGCGTGCCGAGGTGGCCGACGATGGCGCTGTCGACCATGAGGAACAGCGGCTCGGCGACGAGAGCACCGAAGGCCGGCAGGGCGAGGGAGACGATCTCGCGGTCGTGCTGTCGGCGGGTGGTCTTCGAGGTCGCGGGAGCCTGAGTCATGGGCTCAATCTAATCTTCCACAGGTAAGAGATGCAATGCGTTAGTGATCCTTACTTTCCGCTGGTGCGGGACTTCGGGTGTGGGCCGTTTGTTCTGATCTTGGCCCCGGGGGACAACTTTTTCTCCCCCACAGCCCGTGGATGGAAAAACTGCAGGTCAAATGGGTGAGGTCGGGGGGGCTATGAGTTTGTCCACATGGCTGTCCCCCGCTCCGTGCACAGGATCCGGCGAGTTCTCCACAGCATCTGGCCCGTAACCCACAGGGCCTGTGGATAACCAGATTGGCTGGGGCTCTCCACAGGCCTACCGTGGTCCGGCGCCCGACGCGTCAGAAGCGGTCGCGCAGCCACTCGTCGATCAAGGCGTGGCGTAAGGAAGAGTGGCACGGCGAGGTCCGCGGAGCGGACGGGAGGAGGTGCTTGGTGAGCGTTCCCGAGCCCATGGACGACCCCTGGGCCGACAGCGGACCGAGCGACCGGCTGCCCACCCGTACCCGTGGCGAAGGGCGCGGCCGTGGCCGTGGCCGCGACGACCAGCACGAGCGGGGCGGCGAGGGCCCCTGGGACGGCGGGCTCTCCGCCTTCGAGCGCGTTCCCCCGCAGGACCTCGACGCCGAGCAGTCCGTCCTCGGCGGCATGCTGCTCTCCAAGGACGCCATCGCGGACGTCGTGGAGATCATCAAGGGCAACGACTTCTACAAGCCCGCCCACGAGACCGTCTACGCGGCCATCCTCGACCTCTACGCCAAGGGTGAGCCGGCCGACCCGATCACGGTCGGCGCCGAGCTCACCAAGCGCGGCGAGATCACCCGCGTCGGCGGCGCCTCCTACCTCCACACCCTGGTCCAGTCGGTCCCGACCGCGGCCAACGCCTCGTACTACGCGGAGATCGTCCACGAGCGCGCGGTCCTGCGCCGCCTCGTGGAGGCCGGCACCAAGATCACGCAGATGGGTTACGCGGCCGACGGGGACGTCGACGAGATCGTGAACTCGGCGCAGGCCGAGATCTACGCCGTCACCGAGCAGCGCACCACCGAGGACTACCTGCCGCTCGGCGACATCATGGAGGGGGCGCTCGACGAGATCGAGGCGATCGGCTCCCGCAGCGGCGAGATGACCGGTGTGCCCACCGGCTTCACGGACCTCGACTCGCTCACCAACGGACTGCACCCGGGCCAGATGATCATCATCGCGGCCCGTCCCGCCATGGGTAAGTCGACCCTCGCCCTGGACTTCGCCCGGGCGGCCTCCATCAAGCACAACCTGCCCAGCGTCATCTTCTCCCTCGAAATGGGCCGCAACGAGATCGCGATGCGCCTCCTCTCGGCCGAGGCCCGGGTCGCGCTCCATCACATGCGCTCCGGCACGATGACCGACGAGGACTGGACGCGACTCGCCCGCCGGATGCCGGACGTCTCCCAGGCCCCGCTGTACATCGACGACTCCCCGAACCTGTCGATGATGGAGATCCGCGCGAAGTGCCGCCGGCTCAAGCAGCGCAACGGCCTCAAGCTCGTCATCATCGACTATCTGCAGCTCATGCAGTCGGGCGGTTCCAAGCGGCAGGAGAGCCGTCAGCAAGAGGTCTCCGACATGTCGCGAAACCTGAAGCTCCTCGCCAAGGAGCTGGAACTGCCGGTGATCGCGCTCTCCCAGCTGAACCGTGGTCCCGAGCAGCGCACCGACAAGAAGCCGATGGTCTCCGACCTGCGTGAGTCCGGCTCGATCGAGCAGGACGCCGACATGGTCATCCTGCTGCACCGCGAGGACGCCTACGAGAAGGAGTCGCCGCGCGCGGGCGAGGCGGACATCATCGTGGGAAAGCACCGTAACGGCCCGACGGCCACGATCACCGTGGCCTTCCAGGGCCACTACTCGCGTTTCGTGGACATGGCCCAGACCTGATCCCGATCTGTGTGGGATCTCAAATCCCGTGTCGGAATCTCACCGGCGATGTCGGACGGAAGTCGGATCCGACATCGCTGTAAGACTGGCCCGGCATCATGGCCTGGTGACCACATGGATACGCTGCTACTGGGATGAGGAAGACACCTGGTTCTACTTCGAGATCGACGCCGAAGGCTGGGTGATCCGGCAGGTCGAACTCGAAGGGCCTGAGCTGACCCCGGTCGCAGCTGCCTCCCTCGCCGAGTGGCAGCGAGCCCGCGACGAAGGCCGCCTCGACGAGTACGACAGCAGGTTCGGGATCACAGCCGAACAGCCCGTCTCCGAGTGGGAAGGCCACGATCCGGAGCAGCTGACCTCCGACGAGTTCGAGGAGGTCTGGAACTCCGCCCGTCGGCAGATCGCAGCCCGGCCGTCATGAGATCGGACGGGCGGAGGAGGAACTACGAAGACTGTTGATCGTTGACAGTGCCGGCGACTGCTGGTCCGCAGTTCGCCGGAAGCCCGCCCACCACCAAAGCGATCGCGTGCTCAGCGGTGTCCGCCTCACCGATCACTCTTCCTCGTGAGGGGCCGCAGACTCGATATCGTCCGTCGCTCAGCGGATCGATGAACGGCACGTCCCATGAGTACGGGAACCCAGTGCAGGTTGTGAAATGAAGCGACCAGTGGCTGGTGAACGGAAGCAACTGGCGCAGCTGTGGTTCGGCATGCGCAAGCTCGGCAACCTTCAGCGTCCGATGGGTGAGCTCCTGGCGGTCCGAATCTCGGCGCAGGCCTTCAAGGAGCAAGCGCCACTTCACCGCGACTGCCTCGGCCGGACCCTTTTCATGGGCTTCGGCCAGCTCGGTGACCTTGACGAATGGGCTCACCTCGCGGATCTCTTTGAGCCTCAGGCCGTTCCGCCATGCCTCCAGGGCCCGTGCCATCTCGCCCAAGTCCTGAGTCGCGCCCGAGACCAACTGCACCCCCATGGACCAACCGCTGAAGATGAACCACCGCTCCACAGACCCCAGGCTGATCCAGCACGCCTCACGGTCAGCCACCGTGCTCTCGACGCCTGCCGACCGGAGCGGGTTCGAATCATCCACAAGAACCCTGCCTAGGGAGAGACCGAGCTCAGCAGCCACGGCTTCCAGCGCTCCGGCGAAGCTGCCGACGGACGCCAGGTCTGGATACAAGGAAGCGTCGGCCGGGAGTGGCTCATGCCGGGCAGGGGGCGTCGCGTTTGAGGTCACCGAGGCAGTCTGCCCCTCGTGCTGTCGGGCGGACGTCGGGTCCGGCAGCGCGGTGAGGCACCGTGGGGGTGTGCCGCGGCAGGGGCGCCGATGAGTTTCCGGCGGTCGTGCGGTCTACCCGTCGACGAAGGGAGCACACCATGCGCAAGATCATCGTTTGTACGTTCCTGACGCTCGACGGCGTCATGCAGGCGCCGGGCGGTCCGGACGAGGACGCGGAGAGCGGCTTCGAGCACGGCGGCTGGCAGAAACCGGTGGACGACGACGAGGTGGGCGCGGCCATCGCCGGTTGGTACGAGCGCTCCGACGCGATGCTGCTCGGTCGCAAGACGTACGAGATCTTCGCGTCGTACTGGCCGACCGCCGATCCCGGCAACCCGTTCACCGAGCGGATGAACGGCATGCACAAGTACGTGGCGTCCCGGACCCTGACGTCCGTCCGGTGGCAGAACTCCACGCTGCTGGAGGGCGACACCGTCGATGCCGTACGGACGCTGAAGGCGTCCGACGGCGGCGACATCAACGTCGTCGGCAGCGGCGACCTCGCCCAGACCCTCATGCGGCACGACCTCGTCGACGAGTACCGGCTGACCATCCACCCGGTGATCATCGGCACCGGCAAGCGGTTGTTCGCCGACGGCGCGATCCCCACGGCGCTGGAGCCGGTCAGCGTCTCGACGACGAAGGGCGGCACCGTCGTCGGCGTCTACCGGCCGAACGGCAAGCCCGGCTACGACAGTTACTGATGCCGTGTGCCGCGGTGTTTCCGCGGTTGCCGGGCCGGTCCGCTCGTTCCGTTCGCGGGGGCCGTCATGGAGCGCGCCGGGGCCCACCCACAGGGAGTGACGCCCTCGTGAGACAGGGCTCTCGGCCCGGCTGTGAGGCGGCCGAGGACGCTGCAGCGCACGGTGCCGTTCCCTTTCGCGAGCCGTACGGGAAGCCTCGCGGCCGGCGGGGCGTTGGATGGGTTCTGTGACGACATCTTTCGAAGCCTTGTTGCCCGGTACCGAGCGGGCTCTGCTGCACCGCGTCGCGGTCGCCCAGTCCGAGGGACGGGCGCCGTCCTTCGTGGGGGCGGTGGTCCGTGACGGAGCGTTGGTGTGGAGCGGTGCGCGCAGCTGTGTGGACGGCCACGCGCCGGACGCCGACACCCAGTTCAGGATCGGGTCCATCACCAAGGTGTTCACCGCCGTACTGGTGATGCGGCTCCGGGACGAGGGCCTGCTCGGGCTGGACGATCCGCTGGAGCGCCATCTGAAGGGAACGGGCGTCGGCGAGGTGACGATCGCCCAACTCCTGGGCCACACCGGCGGACTCGCGGCCGAGACGCCCAACTCGTGGTGGGAGCGGTCCTCGGCCGCCCTGCGACCGGAACTCTCGGACGTCCTGGGGGAGCAGCCCTTCCTCCAGTCGCCGGGGCGCCGTCACCACTACTCCAACCCCGGCTACACGCTGCTCGGTTCACTGGTCGAGGCGGTCCGGGGGGTGTCCTGGGAAGAGGCGCTGCGGCGCGAGATCCTGGAACCGCTGGGGATGGGGCGTACGACGGTCGATCCCGTCGCTCCGCACGCGGGCGGCTGGGCGGTGCACCCCTGGGCCGACGTCATGCTGCCCGAGCCGTCCGAGGACCTCGGTCTGATGGCGCCGGCCGGGCAGCTCTGGTCGACGGCCGCCGACCTCGCCCGCTTCGCCGCCTTCCTCGCTGCGGGGGACGATCGGGTGCTCGCCGCGGCGTCCGTGGAGGAGATGCGTGCCCCGGCCTCTCCCGCCGGGGAAGGCGACTGGGAGGGGAGCTACGGGCTCGGCCTCCAGCTGGTGCGCAAGGACGGCCGCACCCTGATCGGACACAGTGGCTCCCTGCCGGGTTTCGTCGCCTGTCTGTGGGTGAGCGTGGAGGACGGCCTCGCGGGCATCGCCCTCGCCAATGCCACTTCGGGACCGCTGACGGGGGTCGTGGCCGCCGATCTCGTACGGATCGTGGCGGAGGCGGAGCCCAGGTTCCCGGAGCCGTGGCGGCCCCTTCCCGAGGCCGAGGTCGACGAGGAGCTGTTGTCCCTCACGGGGCCTTGGTACTGGGGCACGTACGCCTACGGGCTCCGGCTCGGTCCCGAGCGGAGCGTGGTGCTCGAACCGTTGCGGGGCGCCGGGCGGCGGGCCCGCTTCCGGGCGCTACCCGAAGGTGGCTGGGTCGGTCTGAACGGCTACTACGCGGGGGAGACGCTCAGGGCGGTGCGGCGCGCCGACGGCAGCGTGAGCCACCTCGACCTCGGCTCGTTCGTCTTCACACGGGAGCCGTACGACCCGAAGGACGCGGTTCCGGGCGGTGTGGACGAGGCAGGCTGGCGCGGTCTCTGAGTCGCTGCGTGCTGTTTCACGTGAAACCGTGCTGTTTCACGTGAAACGGCTCGTCAGAGGCTCTTCTTGAAGCCGACGTGGGAGGCTTCGAAGCCCAGGCGCTCGTAGAAGCGGTGGGCATCGGTGCGGGTGACGTCGGAGGTCAGCTGAACGAGTTGGCAGCGCTGCCGCCCGCACTCCTCGACGGCCCATTCGATGAGCTGCGTTCCGAGACCGCTGCCCCGCTCGTCGGCGTGGATGCGGACGCCCTCGATGATCGAGCGGGTGGAGCCCCGGCGGGAGAGCCCCGGGATGATCGTCAGCTGGAGGGTGCCGACGACCTTGTCCTCGCGGACGGCCACGACGACGTGCTGGTTCGGGTCGTTCGCGAGGCGCTCGAAGGCGAGGAGGTACGGGGCGAGGTCGTCGGGGGATTCGCGCTGTGCGCCCAGGGGGTCGTCGGCGAGCATGGCGACGATGGCCGGGAGGTCTTCCGCGGCGGCGGGACGTATCTCAAGATCGCTCATGCCCCGCAGCGTAACGCCGACGCTCCCGGCCCGGCGCTCAGGTTCACGCGGGCGTGCCCACGCCCTCCACGACCTGGACCAGCGGGGCCAGCTCGGGGTTCTTCGCGGCTTCGTCGAGGGCCTCGCGCAGCGCGCTGTCGTTGGTGGGGCGGGCCTCTTCGAGGAGCTTCTGACCGGCCTCGGTCACATCGGTGTAGATGCCGCGCCGGTCGGTGGCGCAGAGGTACCGGGTGAGCAGACCGCGGTCCTCGAGCCGGGTGACGAGCCGGGTGGTGGCGCTCTGGCTGAGCACGACGGCGTCGGCGACCTGCTTCATCTGGAGGTGGCCGCCGGGGCCGCTGTGCTGGCGGCTGAGGACGTCGAGCAGCGAGTACTCCCGCACGCTCAGACCGTGGCCGGACTCCAGGGCGCGCTCGATGTGGGACTCGATCCTGCCGTGCAGCAGGGAGAGGGCGCACCAGCGCTGGGAGAGCGCGGTGAGTGCGGGGTCCGTCGCGGTCATGTTCTCTCTCCTCGATGTCTCCTCGGCGCCGATGCGGCTCTCGACCCAGGGTAGACGAAGCGGCGCAATAATGGGCGTCTGCAAGTAAAACTATCCGGCGGCGACCGTCAGGGGGGCGAAGCGGCGGCGCCGGTCGCCGGGGAGATCGGGCAGGGAGCGGATCATCACCGACGTGGTGGCGATCGTGTCGATGCCGTTCTCCTTCACCCAGCTCAGCAGGGAGGCATGCCGTACGTCGATGTCCGTCCGCAGCGGCCGGTCGGTGACGGCGGCCAGGGAGGTGATCAGGGCCTTCGCCGTGCCCGGGTCCCGGGCGATCAGGGGGCCGATGACGCGGGTGTCCATGTTGGGCCAGGCGGCCGCGAAGCCGGTGAGCTCACCGTCCTCCTCCGCGACCCTGAGGTGGTCCGCGAAGGCGGGGAGCCGGGCGATGACGTGGGTGCGGTCGAGCCCGAAGACCTCGTGGTCCAGGCGCAGGATCGCCGGAAGGTCCTCGGCCGTCGCCGGCCGGACCGGAACGTCCGGGGCGGGCGCGGTGAAGGTGAAGTGTCCCCTCACCATCTCGGCCCGGCCGGCCTCGGTGAAGCCCAGCTGTTCGTACAGGGGCTGTCCGTTCGCCGTGGCGTACAGCGTGAGCGGGGTGTCCCCGGCCTCCGCCAGGACGTGCCGCATGAGGCGGAGCCCCACGCCCCGGCGTGCGTACCGCTCGGCGACGAGCACCATGCCGATCGCGGCGAGCCCGGGACCGTACGAGGTGACCACGGAGCAGGCGGCGAGGCCCGGACCGTCGGGGTCGTCGATGCCGTAGCCGGTGCCGGCGGTGAGCAGCAGCCCCCACTTGTGTTCCTCGCGCGGCCAACCCCTGTTCTCGGAGAGATCGGCGCAGGCGAGCAGGTCCTTCGAGGTGAGGCGTCGGATCGGGAGCTGTGCGAGGGAGGCGGGGGAAATCGGCATGCCTTTCAGGCTGTCCGACGCGGTGATCTTCCGTCCACCGCTTTACCGGATCCGACCGACCGTGCCGGCCGGTACGGGAGGAACCGTTGCTTCCGTCGGACGGCACCCGGACGATGTTTCACGTGAAACCCCGAACGCCACGACTGCACCTCTTCGACCTCGACGGCACCCTGATCAGGGGCTCGGCCGCCGCGGTGGAGATCTCCCGGCAACTGGACCTGGGGGATGAGATCGCCGCCCTGGAGGAGGGATTTCTGCGGGGACTCGCGCCGGACGAGTTCGCCGTCCGGGCCCGCGAGCTGTGGGCCGCGCTCACCCCGGAGCAGGTCACGGCGGCCTTCGAAGGGGCTCCCTGGCTGGCGGGCATCCGCGAGGTGTGGGCGGACATCCGGGCGCGGGGAGACCGCTGCGCGGTCATCTCCCTCTCGCCCGACTTCTTCGTCGAGCGGCTGCTCGACTGGGGCGCCGACTCGACCCACGGTTCGCGCTGGCCGGTGGTCCCCTTCACCGAGCCGATCCACCGACCGGGCATTCTCGACGCGCGTGCGAAGGTGCGGATCGCGAGGGAGCTCTGCGCGGGATACGGAGTGGGTCCCGCCGACTGCGTCGCGTACGGGGACTCGATGTCCGACGCGGAGCTCTTCGCGATCGTTCCGGAGACGGTGGCGGTGAACGCGGACCACCATCTCGCCGGGCTCTCCCGCCACAGCTACTCCGGCGGGGATCTGCGCGAGGCCTACGCCCTGGTCCGAAACAGCGCAGCCTAGCCAGAAACCCGGGCCTATGGCCCGAGAACGTCGCTTTCCGTCCGAAGCGCGGGTCCGAGCGCCATGCTGCGGTCACGGAAGCCGGCCGGCACGAGGCGAGGCACATGATGGATGCTCCGACCACCACGACGGACGAGCGGGAGTTCCCGGAGGCAGAGGGGACGGAACCCCGAATACTCGAGGGGCCCTCCGCCGACGCCGTGCTCGTCCGGCGCACCCTGGCGGAGATCGCACCGGTCGCCGACCGGGTGACCTCGTACTTCTACGCCCTGCTCTTCGTCCGGCACCCCCAGCTGCGCGAGATGTTCCCCGCTGCCATGGACACCCAGCGGGACCGGCTCCTGAGGGCCCTGCTGACGGCGGCCGAGCACCTGGACGACACCCCGGTCCTCACCGCGTACCTGGAGAACCTCGGCAGGGGGCACCGGAAGTATGCAACCCGGGCGGCCCACTATCCGGCCGTCGGCGAGGCCCTCATGGGCGCTCTGGAGCGGTACGCGGAGAAGAGCTGGGACGAGGAGACCGAGGCCGCCTGGGTCCGCACGTACACGACGATCTCCCAGATCATGATCGACGCGGCCGCGGAGAACGAGAGGGCCGCGCCCGCCTGGTGGCAGGCCGAGGTGGTCTCCCACGACCTGCGCACGCCGGACATCGCCGTCCTCACGCTCAGGCCCGACCAGCCGTACGCCTTCCTCGCCGGGCAGTACACGACGCTGGAGACCCCGTGGTGGCCCCGGGTCTGGCGGCACTACTCCTTCGCTTCGGCGCCCCGGCCGGACGGGCTGCTCTCCCTCCACGTCAAGGCCGTCCCGGCCGGCTGGGTCTCCAACGCGCTGGTCCACCGGGCGCGCCCCGGGGACGTGCTGCGGCTCGGTCCGCCGGCCGGTTCCATGACGGTGGACCACTCCACGGACACCGGCCTGCTCTGCATGGGCGGCGGCACCGGGATAGCTCCGATCAAGGCGCTGGTCGAGGACGTCGCCGAGCACGGGGACCGGCGCCCGGTCGACGTCTTCTACGGGGCCCGCAGCGGCCACGACCTCTATGACATCGACACGATGCTGCGGCTCCAGAAGACCTTCCCGTGGCTCTCCGTCCACCCGGTCACCGAGGAACAGGGGAGGCTCCCGGACGCCGTCTGCCGCTATGGCCCGTGGAACGAACGGGACGCCTATCTCTCGGGGCCGCTCGCCATGGTCCGCCGAGGCGTCGACGCACTGCGCGGCGCGGGGGTCCCCTCGGACCGCATCCGCCACGACTTCCTCGCGGAGCTCACCCCCGCGGCGGCCGGCTAGGGACCGGTCCGAGAAGCGGGCCCTAGCCCAGGTCGGGGGCGTGCATCGCGCGGACGCCCTCGATGTTGCCGTCGAGGTAGTGGCGCAGGGAGAGCGGGACGAGGTGCACGGCGGCGATGCCGACCCGGCTGAAGGGCACCCGGACGATCTCGTACTCGCCGACCGGCTCCTCGATCTCGGGGCCGTGCCGCAGGGAGGGGTCCATGGAGCCGAGCCGGCACACGAAGAAGTGCTGGACCTTCACCCCGGAGACCCCGCCGTCGACGATGTGCTCGACGGTGTCGACGAAGCAGGGCACCACATCGGTGATCTTGGCGCCGAGCTCTTCGAGCACTTCGCGGTGCAGGGCCTCGACGACGGTGGAGTCGGTGGGCTCCACGCCGCCGCCGGGCGTGAGCCAGTAGGGATCCATCCCGGGCTTGGTCCGCTTGATGAGGATCAGATCGTCCCCGTCGAGCAGGATGGCGCGTGCGGTGCGCTTGATCACGGGCCGTTCGGTCATGGGAAGAAAATGGCCCGTCCGGGGTGTCCTGAAACTCACCAGTTCCCGGCCGCGCGCAGCAGTTCCTCGTGGGCCAGGGCGAGCGGGGCCAGGGCGAGCGTCCCCGTGCGGGCGACCAGGAAGTAGGTCCGCAGCGGCGGGACCGGAGGGTCGAGCAGCGCCACGAGCCGTCCCTGCCGCAGGGCCTCCTCGCACAGGTAGCGCGGCAGGACGGCGAGCCCGGCCCCCGAGGCGGCGGAGTCCCGCACGGCCCGCAGGTCGGGGGCGATGACGGTGGCGGTCGCCGCCGGCTTGGTCTCGAAGACGCTCGCCCAGTAGCGGGAGACGAAGGGCAGCGACTCGTGGACCTCGACCACCGGCAGCTGTTCCAGGGACATCGCGCCCTTGCCCGGCAGCGCCTCGGGGGAGAGCCGGGCGGCCCAGCGCGGAGCCGCGACCAGGACGTGCTCCTCGTCGCAGAGCGGGGTGGAGACCAGCAGGCCTCCCCGGGGACGGGCGGTCGCGATGGCCAGATCGTGGTGGCCCGCGGCGAGCCCGTCGAGGATCTCCTCCGTGTCGCCGAGGAAGGTGGCCCGCACGGCGAGCCCCCGCCCGACCAGCGGGGTGAGGGCGGGCAGCGCACGGAGCGCGGTGAACTCCGGAGGCCCGGCGAGATGGAGGGTGCGGACCCCGCTGTCCTCGTCGAGCCCGGTCTCGGCGATCTCCACGAGGGCGTCCAGATGGGGTGCCGCGCGGTGCGCGAGCTCGTCGCCGATGGTGGTCGGGGTGACCCCGCGCGCCCGTCGGAGGAAGAGCGGCCGCCCGAGCTGTCGTTCCAGCGTGCGGATCTGGCTGGTGACGGCGGGCTGGGAGAGGCCCAGGAGCGCGGCGGCGCGGGTGAAGGAGCCGGCCCGGTGCACCGTGACGAACGTGCGCAGCAGGGCCAGATCCATGTGCGCCCCCTCCCGGCCCGTGGCCGTTCGACTCAGGCGGTCGGCTGACTGCGCCTCAGGACCGTCCAACTATAAATAAGTCGATAGGTCGCTGTCGCTACCGTGATTGGACACTGACGCCCAGTCAACTAGCCTTGTGCAGGCGGTTTCCGCGTGGGAGACCGAGGGCGTTCCGAGCCACGAGGGGGGAGGCTCGGAGCGCCCCGTTCCGTACGCTCCGGAGCCGGTGCCACCGGTCTCAGTCGGCGCTCCCGGCCTCGTCGAGGGCGCGCAGCACATCGGCGATCAGGTCCTCCGGGTCCTCGGCTCCGACCGAGAAGCGGACGAAACCCTCCGCCACCGCGTCCCCGCCCCAGCGCCCGCGCCGCTCCGCCGTGGAGCGCACGCCGCCGAAGCTGGTGGCGTCGTCGACGAGCCGCAGCCCCTCCAGGAACCGCTCGGCCCGCTCCCGGTCCGCCAGCTCGAAGGAGACCACCGGGCCGAAGCGCCGCATCTGCCGGGCGGCCACCGCGTGCGAGGGGTCGTCGGGCAGCCCGGGGTAGCGCAGCCCGGTCACGTCCGCGCGCTCGGCGAGCACCCGCGCCAGCGCCAGCGCGGTGGAGCACTGCCGGTCGATCCGCAGCTGGAGCGTGGCGAGCGAACGGTGGGCGAGCCAGGCCTCCATGGGGCCGGGAATGGCACCGACGATCTTGCGCCAGCGCCGCACCTCCGCCGCCCGCCGGGGATCACGGCAGCTCACGTGGCCGAGCAGGACGTCGCCGTGTCCGGTCATGCCCTTGGTGTCGCTGGCGACGGAGAAGTCCGCGCCCAGCGCGAGCGGTCGCTGTCCGAGCGGGGTGGCGAGCGTGTTGTCGACGGCGACGAGCGCCCCGGCCGCATGGGCCTCCCGCACCAGACGGCGGATGTCGCACACGTCGAGGCCGGGGTTGGAGGGGGTCTCGATCCACAGCAGCCGGGCCCCGTCCAGTACGGACAGCTGGGCGTCGCCGCCGGTCGGTGCGGTGCGGACCTCGACGCCGTACGCCCGCAGCTGCTCGTGCAGCAGGGGCAGGGCCTGATAGCCGTCGGTCGGCAGCACCACCGCGTCGCCGGCCTTCAGCTGGGAGAACAGGACCGCGGAGATCGCGGCCATGCCGGAGGCGAAGACGAGCGTCTCCACGCCCTCCTCCCCCGGCGCCTCCAGCTCGCCGATCGCCCGCTCCAGATGGGTCCAGGTGGGGTTCTCGTCGCGGCCGTAGGTGTACGGGCCGGTCGGCTCGCCCGGCAGGTGGAAGTGGGCCGCGAAGACCGGCCCCGGCAGGGTCGGCTCGTACTTCACGGGTTCGGGCAGCCCGGCCCGTACCGCCCGTGTGCCGTCGCCGAGTTCGTCGTCCTTCACGGTGTCCGTTCCTCCAGTTCCGCACGTACGGCCGCGAGCAGTCCCGTGCTGTCGATCTCCGCCGGACCACCGGGGCCGGCCTCCTCCGCCCGACGGCGGAAGACGTGCCCGACCGTCGGCGAGCGGCAGATGTCGCCCGTGCGGACGGAGCGGACGCGGTAGGTCATGGTCTCCCCTCAGTCGTCGTCGGGGAGCACGACGTTCAGCGCCCACGAGACCACGGAGATGATCAGGCCGCCCAGGACGGCGGTCCAGAAGCCCTCCACGTGGAAGCTGAGGTCGAGCTGCTCGGCCAGCCAGGACGTGAGGAGCAGCATCAGGGCGTTGACCACCAGGGTGATCAGACCGAGGGTCAGGATGAAGAGGGGAAGCGTCAGGAGCTTGACGACGGGCTTGACCAGGAAGTTCACCAGCCCGAAGACGAGGGCCACGAGAATGAGGGTCAGGGCCTTCTTGCCGGTGCTCTCACCGGTCAGGGTGATGTCCTGGAGCAGCCAGATGGCGACTCCCAGGGCGCCCGCGTTCGCGAGCGTCTTGACTACGAAATTCATCATGTGTCTGATCGTGGCAGACATGATCGGGCCGAGGGCAGGGGCGAGCGGACGATGAAGGCATTCCGGCTGGAAGAACTGGAGGCGGAGCGCGCCGCCAACAAGGGCGCGTACCTCCAGTTCCTGCGCGAGCGGAACATGTCGGTGGGCCTGTACGCCCTCGACGCCGGGGAACTCGATCCGCAGCAGCCGCACGGCCAGGACGAGGTGTACTTCGTGGTCAGCGGACGGGCGGCGATCACGGTCGGGACGGAGACGACCCAGGTGGCGCGCGGGAGCGTGGTCTACGTGCCGGCCGGGGTGGAGCACCGGTTCCACCACATCAGCGAGGACCTGCGGGTCATGGTGGTCTTCTCGCCGCCGGAGAGCTGAGCCGGCGGGGCCGCCGAGTCGGTCTGGGCCCGCGGAGCCGCCGAGTCGGTCTGGGCCGGCGGAGGCGCGGGCGCCGAGTCGGTCAGGGCCGAGCAGGCGCGGTCGCCGAGCCGGCCAGGGCTGAGCCGGCGCGGGACTGAGCCGGCGCGGGCGTCGAGGCGGACCCGGAGAGCGGGTGCCGGTGCGAGGGCCGACCCCCTAGGGGGCGGATCAGGGGAGAGCGGGGGCCGCGGGGCCCCCACCGGCTTCCTCCCGCCCCTAGCCTTGAGGGTGTTCGGCGCGGAGTGCGCGGTTCTTCGAGAGCGAGGTAGGGACGATGGCCGTACGGGAGATTCTCGCGGGGATGCCCTGGTGGGTGAAGTGGGTCGCCATACCCGTGCTCGCCCTGCTCGTCTTCGGCGGGCTGATCACCAGCGTCCTCACCTTCGTGGTCGGTCTGCTCTTCAAGGTGCTGCTCTTCGTGGCCCTGGTCGCCGGACTCGTCTACGTCGTGCGGAAGTTCAGCTCCTCCGCCAGGTCGCGCGAGGACTGGTAGATCGAGCCGAGGACCGGTAGCACAAGCTGTTGATCGGTACGAGGGCGAAGGAGGGCGTTAGCCCGGGCGGGGGACCGCCCTGGCCAATCAGGGTATGGGCCCCGGGCCTGCCACTAGAGTGGAATCTCTCCGCCGCGATGGGGACTACAGGCGTAGACCTCCATACTGACCAGCGGTTTCCCAGGCCCGGCGGGCGCGCGGGGGCGGCCCCCGCGGGCGGGTGCACTGCATCCGTCCTCACGCCTGGGGGTGACCTTTGGCCATGGCCACGCAGACGACAGCGCCTACCCTGATCGGCTCGGTGCAGCGGGCGCTGAGACTCCTGGAGGCCGTGGCCTCCCATGCGGAGGGCGCCCCCGCGAAACAGCTCGCCCGCGAGACGGGCCTCCCGCTGCCCACCACGTACCACCTGCTCCGCACCCTGACGCACGAGGGCTATCTGCTCCGCGACAAGGGCGTGTTCGTCCTGGGCGAGGCCGCTGTCCGGCTGGCCGGCGGCGGAGCCGTGCAGAATCGTCGCATCAAGATCGAAGACTCCCTTGCCCGCTGGCGGGACGAGATCGGTGTACCCATTTACCTCGCCTTCTACCGCGAAGGCGAGGTCGAACTCGTCGCCGTCGCCGACACCCCTTCCGCCCCCGCGGTGGAGGAATGGGCCGACTTCCGCGAGACCGCGCACGCCCATGCGATCGGGCAGTGCCTACTGAGTCAACTCGATCTGAAATCTCGTCAAGACCACCTTGACCGCCACCCTGTGGAAGCCATCACTCCGTACACGGTGCGTAATCGCCGTGTGCTTTTGGAGCGTCTGGGCGGTTTGGGGCGAATGGAGCCCCTGGTGGAGCGTCAGGAATATGCGCTCGGCACCGTCTGTGCCGCGATCCCCATCACTGCGGGCTCCACGGCGGCCGCGATGGCGATTTCTCTCCCCCTCCACCAGGAAGAACGGTTGCTCCCCGCAGTCGAGCGACTACGTTATGAGATCGGAAGTCTCCTGGGTTCGCTCGCGTTCTCTATCAGTATCTGAAAAATCACTCCTTGTGATCTGCTAGTGCTTACAGCACGATTACGTCAAGAGGGCCGTGGGGGATCATTCCTGGCCGTTTCGGTCACAGCTTTCAGCAGCTGTGTTCACACAACTGCTTCACCTACTGCGGGGTACACGATGCGAGAGTCGGTTCAGGCCGAGGTCCTGATGAGCTTCCTCGTCTCCGAGGAGCTCTCCTTCAAGATCCCGGTCGAACTCCGGTATGAGACCCGGGATCCCTACGCGGTGCGGATGACCTTCCACCTTCCCGGAGACGCCCCCGTCACCTGGGCTTTCGGGAGGGAGCTGCTGCTCGACGGCATCAACCGGCCGAGTGGGGACGGTGACGTGCACATCGCTCCGACGGAGCCCGAGCGGCTCTCGGACGTCTCCATCCGGCTCCAGGTGGGCGGCGATCGCGCGCTGTTCCGGGCCAGCGCGCCGCCGCTGGTCGCCTTCCTCGACCGAACGGACAAGCTGGTTCCGCTCGGTCAGGAGCGGACCCTCGGAGACTTCGAGGACCACCTGGAGGCCGCGCTGGGCCGGATCCTGGCCGAAGAGAGCGCCGGCCCCGCCTGAACCGGCCGCCCTCTGCGAGCCGGACGCTCCTCTCCGAGCCGGACCCTCCCCGAGTCGGGCCGGCCCGATCCCCCAGCACGACCACCTCACTTGGCGCGACGGCGCCGCCCTCCCCGTACCGCCGCAGGCTTCCCGCCCCCGGAGGCCGGGCGGTCGGCGGAGACCACCAGGGCCGCGAGCGCCGTGGTGACCGGAACGGACGCCACCAGACCGATCGACCCGACCAGGGTCCGGACGATCTCCTCGGCGATCAGCTCGCTGTTGGCCACCGTCCCCATGCTGCTCTGGGCGATGGAGAAGAGCAGCAGCAGCGGCAGGGCGGCGCCCGCGTAGGCCAGTACCAGCGTGTTCACGACCGAGGCGATGTGGTCGCGGCCGATCCGGATCCCCGCCCGGTACAGGCCGCGCGGCCCCATGCCCGGATCCGCCTGGTGCAGCTCCCAGACCGCCGAGGTCTGGGTGACCGTCACGTCGTCGAGCACACCGAGCGAACCGATGATGACCCCCGCGAGCAGCAGCCCGGACAGGTCGATCTCCGGGTACAGGCCGTGGATCAGGCCGGTGTAGTCGTCGGTGTTGCCGCTGAGCGAGGTCCAGCCGATGAAGAGCGAGCCGAGGAGACCGATCAGCAGCAGCGAGATCAGCGTGCCGAGCACGGCGACCGAGGTGCGGGCCGAGAGCCCGTGGCACATGTAGAGCGCGAGCAGCATGATCGCGCTCGACCCGACCACCGCCACGACCAGCGGGTTCGACCCCTCCAGGATCGCCGGCAGGATGAAGTACGTCAGCACGAGGAAGCTCACGGCGAGCGCGACGAGCGCCATGAGGCCCCGCATCCGGCCGACGACCACGACCGCGACGGCGAAGATGCCGGCGAGCAGCGCCAACGGCAGCTTGCGGTTCACATCGGTCACCGAGTACTGCAGGTCGTGCGGTGCGTCGGGGGCGTACGCCACCACCACGCCCTGCCCCTCGTGCAGTTGGCGCGGTGCGTCCGGCTGCACGATCTCGACGAACCTGCGCCCCTCGTCCGGGCCGCTGGTGACCTCGACCGTCGCCTTCCCGCACTGCCCCCGCTGGGCGTCGACCGCCTCGCGCCCCTCCGGAGTGGAGGTGTCGCCGGTGGGCGGGACCTGAGCGGCGTTCACGTCCTTGCAGTCGACGTGCTCGACGGAGACGACCTCGCCCTGCTGGGTCTGCCGGTCGAAGCCGACGCCGGTGCGCTGGTGCGCCGGGGCACCGCCCGGCCACAGGACCGCGAGCCCGACGACGACGGCGGCGGCGAAGGGAATCAGGATCGCGGCGATGACCTTGCGCAGATGCCGCGAGACCGGGGCGGCGGGCCCGTGGCTGTGGGAATGGGAGTGCCCGTGGCCATGAGGTTCGTGGGTCTGCTGGGGGGAAGTCACCGGCCGATCATCGCAAGAACGACGGGGGCCCACTGTTCAGCACGCCAGGGAGGGCGCTAGCGTGGTGGCACCTTTGCACACGCGGGAGCTCGGAGCACCGGGCTGAGAGGGCGCTGATCACCGTACGCGCGTACGGGAAGAGGCTGCGCCGACCGCCGAACCTGTTACCGGGTAATGCCGGCGTAGGGAGATCGGTCTCATGACCATTCAGGATGCACGCACGCCTGCCTCCGACCAGAACCGCACCGACGGGCAGGAGCGCACGCCGGGCTGGCACAAGGGGTACGTCCAGGGCTCGCGCCCCGACCTCCTGGTGCCCGTCCGTCAGGTGCACCTCACCAACGGCAAGGACGTCACGCTGTACGACACGTCCGGTCCGTACACCGACCCCGCCATCGACACCGATGTCCGGCGGGGCCTTCCCCCGCTGCGCGAGAACTGGATCATCGCGCGCGGCGACACGGAGGAGTACGCGGGCCGCCCGGCCCGCCCCGAGGACGACGGCATCAAGCACACCTCCCCGCGCGGCGGTGGGCTGAAGAACCTCGACGCCGTCTTCCCCGGCCGTCCCCGCCTGCCGCGCCGGGGCCGCACCGGCCAGGCGGTGACCCAGCTCGCGTACGCCCGCCGGGGCGAGATCACCCCGGAGATGGAGTACGTCGCGATCCGCGAGAACGTCTCCCCCGAGGTCGTACGGGAGGAGATCGCCGCGGGCCGCGCCGTGCTGCCGGCGAACGTGAACCACCCGGAGATCGAGCCGATGATCATCGGCAAGCGGTTCCTGGTGAAGGTCAACGCCAACATCGGCAACTCCGCCGTCACCTCCTCCATCGAGGAGGAGGTGGAGAAGATGACCTGGGCGACCAAGTGGGGCGCCGACACGGTCATGGACCTGTCCACCGGCCGCAACATCCACACCACCCGCGAGTGGGTGCTGCGCAACTCCCCCGTGCCCATCGGCACCGTGCCGCTCTACCAGGCCCTGGAGAAGGTCGACGGCAAGGCCGAGGACCTGACCTGGGAGATCTACAAGGACACGGTCATCGAGCAGGCCGAGCAGGGCGTCGACTACATGACGGTGCACGCCGGCGTGCTCCTGCCGTACGTGCCGCTCACCGCGCGCCGCAAGACCGGCATCGTCTCGCGCGGCGGCTCGATCATGGCCGCCTGGTGCCTGGCGCACCACAAGGAGAACTTCCTCTACACGAACTTCGAGGAGCTCTGCGAGATCCTGGCGGCGTACGACGTCACGTACTCGCTCGGCGACGGCCTGCGCCCCGGTTCGATCGCGGACGCCAACGACGAGGCGCAGTTCGCGGAGTTGAAGACCCTCGGTGAGCTCAACACCATCGCCAAGCGGCACGACGTGCAGACGATGATCGAGGGCCCGGGCCACGTCCCGATGCACAAGATCAAGGAGAACATCGACCTCCAGCAGGAGATCTGCGAGGAGGCGCCGTTCTACACGCTCGGCCCGCTGACCACGGACGTCGCACCCGCGTACGACCACATCACCTCCGGCATCGGCGCCGCGATGATCGCCTGGTGGGGCACGGCGATGCTCTGCTACGTCACGCCCAAGGAGCACCTGGGCCTGCCGAACAAGGACGACGTGAAGACGGGCGTCATCACGTACAAGATCGCGGCGCACGCCGCGGACCTCGCCAAGGGGCACCCGGGCGCGCAGGAGTGGGACGACGCGCTCTCGGACGCGCGGTTCGAGTTCCGCTGGGAGGACCAGTTCAACCTGGCGCTCGACCCGGACACCGCGCGCGAGTTCCACGACGAGACGCTGCCGGCGGAGCCCGCGAAGACCGCGCACTTCTGCTCGATGTGCGGTCCGAAGTTCTGCTCGATGAAGATCTCCCAGGACATCCGTCGTGAGCACGGCGGTACGCAGCAGGAGATCGAGGCCGGCATGGCGGAGAAGTCGAAGGAGTTCGCGGCGAGCGGCAACCGCGTCTACCTGCCGCTGGCCGAGTAGTCCCGGCACCGCCGTTCCTCAGGGCGCCGTCGCGTCCGGGGGCGCCGCGGCGGCGAGGGCGTCACGGAGGAAGGGGAGGATGCCGCGCTCCAGGAGGGCGTGGCGCCAGGCCTCCCGGGCGAGCGAGAGCTCGTCGTCGGCCGTGGCGGTCCCGTCCGCCGCGGCCGGCCTGTTGCGCAGCGCGGTCACCAGGAGGCCGACGCCCGCGGAGAGCAGGCCGGCGGCGGCGAGGGCGGCGAAGACGAGGCCCGCCGTCAGCAGGGTCCCGCCGAACACCACGGTGGGCGCGAGGGCGTGCAGGACCCCGCCGACCAGCAGGAATATCGCTGCAGCGGTGCCCGCGAGGACGGGCAGCAGCACGGTGACGACGGCGACGGCGCCCGCGCCGGTGTCCGCGTCCTGCTCGGCTTCGGGCGTCCGGGCCCCGAGCGCCGCCCGGTTCTGCTCGCGGACCTTCACGAAGTGGTCGTACTCGAGGGCCGCGGCGGTGGTGATGAGCGCCGTCGCGTTCATCGTCATGGCGCGCAGCTGCGCGACCGTGAGCCTCGTGCCCACTCCGGCGAGTTCCGGACGTGCGTGGGCGGTGCCCAGTGCGTCGTCGAGGACCCGCTCGTACTCGGCGCGGTCCTCGGTCAGCAGGTGCGGAGCCACGTTCATGTGCATCCCCCGATGCTCCGTAGGCCCGGATCAGCCGTGGGAAACGGTCGGTCGGGCGGAAACGGAGGAGAGCCTGCTACGGATGACCCGATGGTATTGCGGCGACACCACGGCCTGACAGGGTCTTTCCGGAAATCGACTTCCTCGGATGCGCAGCGTTATGCATCAGCCGTTCAGGGGGAGTTGGACGACCAGTAGCTTCCCGGCCATGGTCACTCCACCGTCCATGGCGATCGCGAGGCCGTCGGCGTACACGTGCGGTCCGTCGACGACCGGGCCCGCGCCGTCCTCGCCGTCCTCCGCGCCGACCTGGCCGAGGAGGTACGGGATGGGGCTGTGCCCGTGCACGATCCGGCGGCCGCCGTAGGTGGAGAGCAGCTCCTGGACTGCCTGCGGGCCGCCGTCGTCGCGGAACGCGAAGCGCTTGGTGAACTTCCGGAAGACGTCCCAGACTTCGTCGGCGTCGTTCCGGTTGAGGATCTCGTGGACCGTGTCGTTGACGTCCTCGATGGTCTGGCCGTATTCGAGGTACGCGGTGGTGTCGGAGTGCACGAGGAGGTGGTCGTCCTCGCGCACCACGGCGTCGAGCCGGGACATCCACTGGAGGTGGACGTCCTGGAGGCGGTCCATGTCGTGCTTCTGGCCGCCGTTGAGCAGCCAGGCGGCCTGGAAGGTGGCGGTGCCCGCGCCGGAGTTGACGGGGGTGTCGCCGAAGCGCTTGGCGCCGATCAGCAGCAGCTCGTGGTTGCCCATGAGGGCCTTGCAGTAGCCGCCGGCGGCGGCGGCCTCGGCGGAGAGGCGCATGACGAGGTCGATGACGCCGATGCCGTCGGGGCCGCGGTCGGTGAAGTCGCCGAGGAACCAGAGTCGGGCGTTGCCCGCGGCCCAGCCGCCGTTGTCGTCGATGAGGCCCTGGGCGCGGAGGGCGGCGAGGAGCTCGTCGAGGTAGCCGTGGACGTCGCCGACGACGTAGAGGGGGCCGGGCCCGTCACCGTTCGCGGGCTCGGGGGCGGGGGCCGGCTCGGGGGTGACGGGGACCTGGACGGTGTCGCCGCGGTTGATGACGGGGAGGTCGCGCTCGGTCGGGGTGTACCCCTCGGGCGGCTCGCCCCCGGGGAAGGCGTTGCCCGGGTGGCCGGTGGCGACGGAGACGATGGAGGAGCCGGCCGGGGCGGCGTACGCCGGGGCGATCCGGTGCCCCAGATGAAGGGTCGGATCGGCGGGCATGGGCGCGGAGGCCTGCGGCGCGGCGGGCGCGGTCGCCGGCCGTGCGGCGGGCGCGGGGGGCTGCGGTGCGGCGGCCTGTGGTGCGGCGGGCGCGGTCACCGGCGGCGCGGCGGGCGCGGCGGCCTGTGGAGCGGTGGCGGGCGCGGCCGGGGGTGCCTCGGTCGGAGGGACCTCGGTCGCGGGGACCTCCGCCGGGAGGGCCTCGGCCGGCGGGGTCGGCACCGGGACGGCCTCGACCGGGGAGGGCGCGACCGGGGGAAGGTGCTCGACGGACGCCGGGTACGCGGCGGGAGACCGGTGCCCGGTCGTGGCCGGCTCGCCCGGCGGAGCCGTCGGCGGCCCCTCCGGGGACGGCGGCTCCGCGGCGTGGCCCTGCACGGGCACGCGGGCGTACGGCGGTACGCGGAAGTCACGCAATGTCGCCGTGCGCACCACGGGCTCCTGACCGGCCCCCTGAGTCATCGACCCCTCCACCACCGTCGCGATGCCCTGCACATCGCGGACCGGCCTGGTCGGGGTGGTCCGCGGTGTCGTCCGCCCATCATAGGAATGAGGGCGCTTCCGTGTGACGCACCAGGGGTGGTGAATCCGGGTCCACTCCGGGTTCACCAGTTGTTTCGCCCGAATTGCGAAGGTCCAGTCCAGGGGTGAGGCCGGTGCGGTGGCCGGTTTCGCCGTCCCCGCCCACGGGCAGGGGCGGGGACGGCGGTTCGGATGACGGCGGGTTCGGGCGCCGTCGCCCGTGGGGTTCAGTCCTTGGCGGGCGAGCGCGGCGGGCTGACCGTGGTGCGCGGCGAACGCCGCTGCGAGGAGGTGCGGACGATGAGTTCGGTCGGTATCACCTGCTCGACCGGACCGTCGGCGTCGATCCCTTCGATGGCGTCGATGAGGAGCTGGACGACGGCCGTGCCGATCCGGCGCGGCTTGAGCGAGAGCGTCGTGATGGGCGGTTCGGTGGTGGCGTAGACGGTCGACTCGCTGCAGCAGACCAGCAGCAGGTCGTCCGGGACGCGCAGTCCGTAGCGGCGCGCGGCCGCGAGGAGGTCGGTTCCGTTGGGGTCGAAGAGGCCGTACACGGCGTCGGGCCGGTCCGGGCGGGCGAGCAGCCGGTCGGCCGCGACGGCGCCCGCGCACGGGTCGTGCGCCGGATAGGCCTCGTAGACGGGGTCCTGGCCCACCCGTTCGCACCAGTTGAGGTACGCGGTGGTGGACAGGCGGGTGTACGTGTCGGTGGTGGTTCCGGTGAGGAGGCCGATCCGGCGGGCGCCGGCGTCGGCGAGGTGGTCGAGCAGGTCGAGGACGGCGGCTTCGTGGTCGTTGTCGACCCAGGCGGTGACCGGAAGGGTGCCGGCGGGGCGTCCGTCGGAGACGACGGGCAGGCCCTGGCGGACCAGTTCGGTGACGACCGGGTCGTGGTCGGAGGGGTCGATGACGACGGTGCCGTCGAGGGCGACGTTCGACCAGACGTCATGGCGGGAGGTGGCGGGGAGGATGACCAGGGCGTAGCCCCGGGCGAGTGCCGCCGATGTGGCTGCTCTGGCCATCTCCGCGAAGTACGCGAATTCGGTGAAGGTGAAAGGTTCATCCCCGTACGTGGTCACGGTCAGGCCGAGGAGTCCCGACTTGCCGGTACGGAGCGTGCGGGCCGCCGCGGATGGGCGGTAGCCCAGCCTGTCGGCGACCTCGCGGACGTGGCGGCGGGTGGCGTCCGGGAGTCGGCCCTTGCCGTTGAGCGCGTCGGAGACAGTCGTGATGGAGACCCCGGCGGCGGCGGCCACGTCCCGGATGCCTGCCCGGCCCTGCCGGCTTCCCCGGGTCTGTGCCCGGCTCACCTGGTGCTTCCCTGCTGCTGTCATGGCGAGCCGATAGTAGGGCGACGAGGGGCGGTCGGGACGGTCGCATATGCAGACGTTGACAGACACGTTTCTGCATGATCGAAGAACGCCAATGGACTTTAAATCCAAGGCAGTTACCGCGGCTTACGTGCGATCTAGGGCCATCGAACGGCGTAGACCTGGCGTGGGGGCGAGGTCTCGAAGAGGTCTCAACTCACCTCTACGGGGGATGCGCGCCACGGCGCCCGCCACCGGCGCACGCCACCCTGGTGCGCGCCCCCCTTCTTCCGGAGCGCGAGCGGGGCCGTGTCCACAGCGTGTCCCTCCTGTTGTCCACAGCCCATTCGCAGCGGCGGCGAATCCTCTTAAGGTGAGGAGTATTGGCGGTACGGACGGTCGAGGAGGCCACACTGTGAGCGAGACCAGCGGGACGAGCACCGGCAGCCCCAAGCTGCGCGCCGAGCTGGACGGCGTCCCCACCTACAAGCCGGGCAAGCCGGCCGCCGCGGGCGGTCCCGTGGCCTTCAAGCTGTCCTCCAACGAGAACCCCTACCCGCCGCTGCCGGGGGTCATGGAGAGCACGCTCGCCGCCGCCGCGAACTTCAACCGCTACCCCGACATGGCCTGCACCGGGCTGACGGAGGAGCTGGCGAACCGCTTCGGCGTGCCCGTCTCCCACCTGGCCACCGGCACCGGCTCGGTCGGCGTCGCGCAGTCGCTGCTCCAGGCCACCTCGGGCCCGGGCGACGAGGTGATCTACGCCTGGCGCTCCTTCGAGGCGTACCCGATCATCACGCAGATCAGCGGGGCCACCTCCGTGCAGGTGCCGCTGACCGGGGGCGAGGTGCACGACCTCGACGCGATGGCCGGGGCGATCACCGAGCGGACCCGGCTGATCTTCGTCTGCAACCCCAACAACCCCACGGGCACCGCCGTGCGCCGGGCGGAGCTGGAGCGCTTCCTGGACCGGGTGCCCTCCGACGTCCTCGTCGTGCTCGACGAGGCCTACCGGGAGTTCGTCCGCGACAGCGACATCCCGGACGGCATCGAGCTCTACCGCGACCGGCCCAACGTCGCCGTGCTGCGCACCTTCTCCAAGGCGTACGGCTTGGCGGGGCTGCGGG
Source organism: Streptomyces sp. NPDC107498 (assembly GCF_055582805.1). Classification (NCBI taxonomy): domain Bacteria; kingdom Bacillati; phylum Actinomycetota; class Actinomycetes; order Kitasatosporales; family Streptomycetaceae; genus Streptomyces; species Streptomyces sp. NPDC107498. Next base: position 82,824 of record NZ_JBVJPE010000015.1, read on the forward strand.
TCGGCTTCGCGATCGCCCACGAGCCGGTGGCTGCGGCGCTGCGCAAGACGGCGGTGCCGTTCGGCGTGAGCCAGCTGGCGCAGGACGCGGCGGTGGCCTCGCTGCGGGCCGAGGACGAACTGCTCGGGCGGGTCGGCTCGCTGGTGGTCGAGCGCGAGCGGGTCCACGCGGGGCTCGTGGCCCAGGGCTGGACCGTGCCGGACACCCAGGCCAACTTCGTCTGGCTGCGGCTCGGTGAGCGGACCATGGACTTCGCGGCGGAGTGCGAGCGGCACGGCGTGGTGGTGCGGCCGTTCGCGGGCGAGGGCGTGCGCGTCACGATCGGTGAGTGCGAGGCGAACGACCTGTTCCTGAAGGCGGCGGAGGGCTTCCGCGAGGGCCTCTGATCAGTTCCCGGCGAGTTCCACGCGGATCGGGTCACCGTCTCTGACGGTGGCCAGGACCCGCGGGTCGCCGTCGAGCGCGCCCAGCAGATTGCAGGGGCTCGCCAGCCGGCACTCCTCGCCCCGCGAGATCGGGGTCGGGCCGTAGGGGAGGGCGAGCGCGTCGCCCTCCGTCCAGAAGGCCACGGTGCCGGGCTCGACGACCTGACGCGCGCCGTCCTCGACCGAGGTGGAGACCGGCGTGTCGAAGTAGACCTCCTCGCCCCAGGTCCGGGCGGTGGAGATGATCGGGAGAACCCCCGCGAGCGCCTTGCTCGTGGGGGTTTCGTCCAGGGTGGCCGTGGTGTGTCCGGCCGGCCAGGAGATGCGTATCCGAAGAGTCATACACCGGATTCAACAATATGTTGAAGGGCTCGGAAAGTGTGACCCGTAGTACAGCCCCCCGCCTTACGGTGCGGATTTCGTATAAGTAATAATGCTTGTGAATGTGAACGCGTTCACAAGCGTGTCCTGCTTCCTCCCCTTTTGGGGTGGAACCCGCCAGGCAGACTGCCCGCTGTGACCACGTCGAGTAAGGAGAAGACGTGAACCTAGCTTTGGCGCCGGAGACACTGGCGCGCTGGCAGTTCGGCATCACCACCGTCTACCACTTCCTGTTCGTGCCCCTGACGATCTCGCTTGCCGCGCTCACCGCCGGCATCCAGACCGCCTGGGTCCGCACGGGCAAGGAGAAGTACCTCAGGGCGACGAAGTTCTGGGGCAAGCTCTTCCTGATCAACATCGCCATGGGCGTGGTCACCGGGATCGTGCAGGAATTCCAGTTCGGCATGAACTGGTCCGACTACTCCCGCTTCGTCGGCGACGTCTTCGGCGCCCCGCTCGCCTTCGAGGCGCTCATCGCCTTCTTCTTCGAGTCGACCTTCATCGGTCTGTGGATCTTCGGCTGGGACAAGCTCCCGAAGAAGATCCACCTCGCCTGCATCTGGATGGTGTCGATCGGCACGATCCTCTCCGCGTACTTCATCCTGGCGGCCAACTCCTGGATGCAGCACCCCGTGGGCTACCGCATCGACAAGGAGCGCGGCCGGGCGGAGCTCACCGACTTCTGGCAGGTGCTCACCCAGAACACCGCGCTCACCCAGTTCTTCCACACGATGACGGCGGCGTTCCTGGTCGGCGGCGCGTTCATGGTGGGCATCTCCGCCTTCCACCTGGCGCGCAAGAAGCACGTCCCGATCATGCGGACCTCGCTGCGGCTCGGTCTGATCACGCTGATCATCGCCGGCCTCGGCACCGCCATCAGCGGTGACCTGCTCGGCAAGGTCATGTTCAAGCAGCAGCCGATGAAGATGGCCGCCGCCGAGGCGCTCTGGGACGGCGAGGCGCCCGCGCCCTTCTCCGTCTTCGCCTACGGCGACGTCGAGAAGGGCCACAACACGGTCGCCGTCGAGGTCCCGGGCCTGCTGTCCTTCCTCGCGAACGACGACTTCAGCTCGTACGTCCCCGGCATCAACGACGTGAACAAGGCCGAGCAGGAGAAGTTCGGCCCCGGCGACTACCGGCCCAACATCCCCGTCGCCTACTGGGGCTTCCGCTGGATGATCGGCTTCGGCATGGCCTCGCTGGGCATCGGCATGCTCGGCCTCTGGCTGACCCGGAAGAAGTTCATGCTGCCGCCGGGGATGCGGACCGGTGAGGACGAGGTGCCGAACCTGGTCCTGTTCAAGCGGAAGGCGCTCAGCCCCCGCCTGGGCAGGTGGTACTGGATCGCCGCCCTCTGGACGATGGCGTTCCCGCTGATCGCCAGCTCCTGGGGCTGGATCTTCACCGAGATGGGCCGCCAGCCCTGGGTCGTCTACGGCGTGCTGCGCACCCGTGACGCGGTCTCCCCCGGTGTCTCCCAGGGCGAGGTCCTCACCTCGATGATCGTCTTCACCACCCTCTACGCGATCCTCGCCGTCATCGAGGTCAAGCTCCTCGTCAAGTACGTCAAGGCGGGCCCGCCGGAGCTCACCGAGGACGACCTCAACCCGCCCACCAGGATCGGCGGGGACTCTCGTGACCCCGACCGGCCCATGGCCTTCTCGTACTGAGGCTGAGGAGATCGAGGCATGGAACTCCACGACGTCTGGTTCGTACTCATCGCCGTCCTCTGGACCGGCTACTTCTTCCTCGAAGGCTTCGACTTCGGGATCGGAGTCCTGACCAAGCTGCTCGCCCGTGACCGGGCCGAGAAGCGGGTCCTCATCAACACCATCGGACCCGTCTGGGACGGCAACGAGGTGTGGCTGCTCACCGCCGGCGGCGCGACCTTCGCCGCGTTCCCCGACTGGTACGCGACGCTGTTCTCCGGCTTCTACCTGCCGCTGCTGATCATCCTGGTCTGCCTGATCGTCCGGGGCGTCGCCTTCGAGTACCGGGTGAAGCGGGCCGAGGAGAACTGGCAGCGCAACTGGGAGCAGGCGATCTTCTGGACCTCGCTGATCCCCGCGTTCCTCTGGGGCGTGGCCTTCGGCAACATCGTCCGGGGCGTGAAGATCGACGCCGACATGGAGTACGTCGGCACCCTCGGGGACCTGCTCAACCCGTACGCGCTCCTCGGCGGTCTGGTCACGCTCGCCCTCTTCACCTTCCACGGAGCGGTCTTCGCCTCGCTCAAGACGGTCGGGGACATCCGGGGCCGGGCACGGGCGCTCGCGCTCAAGCTGGGTCTGGTCACGGCGGTGCTCGCCCTGGGCTTCCTGAGCTGGACCCAGGTCGACACGGGGGACGGCGGGAGCCTCGCGGCGATGCTGGTCGCCGTGGTGGCGCTGGTCGGCGCCCTCGTCGCCATCAAGGCGGGACGCGAGGGCTGGTCGTTCGCGCTCTCGGGCGTGACGATCGCCGCAACCGTGGCGATGCTCTTCCTGGCGCTCTTCCCGAACGTCATGCCGTCCTCACTCGACCCCGAGTGGAGCCTCACCGTGACGAACGCGTCCTCGAGCCCGTACACGCTCAAGATCATGACCTGGTGTGCGGCGATCGCGACCCCGCTGGTGCTGCTCTACCAGGGCTGGACCTACTGGGTGTTCCGCAAGCGCATCGGTACGCAGCACATCGCCGATGCTCACTAGTCGCCACTCGGCCGCCGACGCCCCCGCCGGCGCTCGGCGGCCGACGCTCTCCAGAGGAGCATGTTTCACGTGAAACCGATCGACCCGCGCCTGCTCCGGTACGCCAGGGCCACCCGTCTCTTCCTGAGCGCGGTGGTCGTGCTCGGCCTCGTCGGAGCGGCGCTGGTCGTCGCCCAGGCGATGCTCGTCGCCGAGATCGTGGTGGGGGCCTTCCAGAAGGCCCAGTCGGCCGCCGACCTGACCGCGCCCCTGCTGCTGCTCGCCGGAGTCGCGGTGGCGCGGGGGCTCGTCTCCTGGCTGACCGAGCTCGCCGCCCACCGGGCGAGCGCGGCGGTCAAGTCCGAGTTGCGCGGTCGGCTCCTCGGCCGCGCGGCCGCGCTCGGACCGGGGTGGCTGAGCGGCCAGAAGACCGGCTCGCTGATCGCCCTCGCCACCCGGGGCGTGGACGCCCTCGACGACTACTTCGCCCGCTATCTGCCGCAACTGGGCCTCGCGGTGGTCGTGCCGGTGGCGGTCCTGGCCCGGATCGTCACCGAGGACTGGGTCTCGGCGGCGATCATCGTGGTCACGCTGCCGCTCATCCCGGTCTTCATGGTCCTCATCGGCTGGTACACCCAGGCCCGGATGGACCGGCAGTGGAAGCTGCTCTCACGGCTCTCCGGGCACTTCCTGGACGTGGTGGCCGGCCTGCCCACCCTCAAGATCTTCGGCCGGGCGAAGGCCCAGGCGGAGTCGATCCGCGCGATCACCTCGGAGTACCGCCGGGCGACGATGCGCACGCTGCGGATCGCCTTCCTGTCCTCCTTCGCCCTGGAGCTCCTGGCGACCCTGTCGGTCGCGCTCGTCGCCGTGACCATCGGCATGCGGCTCGTCCACGGCGAGCTCGATCTGTACACCGGGCTCGTCATCCTGATCCTGGCGCCCGAGGCGTACCTTCCGCTGCGGCAGGTGGGGGCGCAGTACCACGCGGCGGCGGAGGGGCTCGCGGCGGCGGAGGAGATCTTCGACGTCCTGGAGCAGCCGGTACGGGACGGCGGCACGGCGGCCGCGCCGGAGTCCGTACGCCTTGAGCTCGACGGCGTGACCGTCCGCCACGCGGGGCGCGCCGAGCCCTCGCTCGACGCGGCGACGCTGACGGTGGAACCGGGCGAGACGGTGGCTCTGGTCGGGCCGAGCGGGGCCGGGAAGTCGACGCTGCTCGACGTCGTTCTGGGCTTCGCGGTGCCGGAGGAGGGCGGTTCCGTACGGGTCGGGGGCACCGACCTGGCGACGCTCGACGTGGAGGAGTGGCGGTCCCGGATCGCCTGGGTCCCGCAGCGCCCGTACCTCTTCGCGGGGACGGTCGCCGAGAACGTACGGCTCGCCCGTCCGGACGCCTCCGACGAGGCGGTACGGGACGCCCTGCGGGACGCCGGGGCGGACGGGTTCGTGGCGGGGCTGCCCCAGGGTCTCGACACCCCGCTCGGCGAGGACGGCGCGGGACTCTCGGCGGGACAGCGGCAACGGCTCGCGCTCGCCCGTGCGTTCCTGGCGGACCGGCCGCTGCTGCTGCTCGACGAGCCGACGGCGGCGCTGGACGGTGCGACGGAGGCGGGGGTCGTGGAGGCGGTCCGCCGTCTCGCCGCCGGGCGGACGGTGCTGCTGGTCGTGCACCGGCCGGCACTGCTGGCCGTCGCCGATCGGGTGGTGAGCCTGGGCGGTGCCGTGGTGGGTGCGGAGCCCGCCGCACCGGAGGCGCCCGGGGCGACCGTCCGGGGCGCCGGGGGCGCGGGTGCGGAAGACGACGGCGTCGCCGGTGGGGTGCGCCCGCCCGTTCCGCCCCGTGCGGAACAGGGGCCCGCACTGGCGCGGGTGCGGGGGACGGCCGGGAAGCTCAAGAGCAGGATGGCGCTCGCGCTGCTGCTCGGAAGCCTGGCGCTCGGATCCGCCGTCGGGCTCATGGCCGTGTCCGGCTGGCTCATCTCGCGGGCCTCCGAACAGCCGCCCGTGCTCTACCTGATGATGGCCGTCACCGCCACGCGCGCCTTCGGCATCGGCCGGGCCGTCTTCCGGTACGCCGAGCGGCTCGTCTCGCACGACGCCGTCCTGCGGATGCTCGCCGACCTGCGGGTCTCCGTCTACCGGCGCCTGGAGCGGATCGCTCCGGCCGGACTGCGCCGCATCCGGCGCGGTGACCTCCTCGCACGGCTCGTCCAGGACGTCGACGCCCTCCAGGACTACTGGCTGCGCTGGCTGCTCCCGGTGGGCGCCGCGCTCGTCGTGGGCATCGCCTCCGCCGGGTTCACCGCCTGGCTGCTGCCCCAGGCCGGTGCCGTCCTCGCCGCGGGCCTGCTGGTCGCCGGAGTCGCCGTGCCGGCGGCCGGCGGAGCCCTCGCCCGCCGGGCCGAACGGCGGCTCGCCCCCGCGCGCGGCGCCCTGGCGACCGCCGTGGCCGACCTGCTGCGCGGCTGCGCCGAACTGACCGTCGCCGGTGCGCTCCGCGGCCGGATCGCGCGGACGCGGGACGCGGACCGCGCCCTCACCTCCATCGCCTCCCGGCAGGCCGCCGCCACCGCGCTCGGCGCCGGCCTCTCGGCCCTGGTCCGCGACCTGACGGTCGCGGCCGCCGCGCTCGTCGGCGTCCAGGCCGTACGGGACGGGCGGCTCGACGGGGTGGCCCTCGCCGTGATCGTCCTGACGCCCCTCGCCGCCTTCGAGGCCGTCACCGGACTGCCGCTCGCCGTCCAGTACCGGCAGCGGATCAAGCGCAGTGCCGAGCGGGTCTTCGAGGTGCTCGACGCCCCCGTCCCCGTGCACGAGCCGGAGACGCCCGCCGCTCCCCCGGCGAGCCCGTTCCCGCTGGAACTGGCCGGGCTCTCGGCCCGGCACGCCGGACAGGAGCGGCTCGCGCTCGACGGGTTCGGGCTCACCCTGGAGGCGGGGCGCCGGGTCGCGGTCGTCGGTGCCTCCGGCTCCGGCAAGACCACGCTCGCCCAGGTGCTGCTGCGGTTCCTGGACGTGGAGTACGGCACGTACCGCATCGGCGGCGTACCGGCCTGGGAGCTGGACGGCGACGCGGTCCGGCGGTTCGTCGGGCTCTGCGCCCAGGACGCCCATCTCTTCGACAGCTCCGTGCGCGAGAACCTGCGGCTCGCCAAGGTCGGTGCGGACGACGAGGAGCTGCGCGAGGCGCTGCGCCGGGCCCGGCTGCTCGACTGGGTCGACGGGCTGCCCGCCGGACTCGACACGCTCGTGGGCGAGCACGGCTCCCGGTTGTCCGGAGGACAGCGGCAGCGCCTCGCGCTCGCCCGGGCCCTCCTCGCCGACTTCCCGGTCCTCGTCCTCGACGAACCCGCCGAGCACCTGGACCTGGCCACCGCCGACGCCCTCACCGACGATCTGCTCCGGGCCACCGAGGGCCGCACCACCGTCCTCATCACCCACCGGCTGCACGGTCTCGACGCCGTCGACGAGGTGGTGGTCCTTGACGAGGGCCGGACCGTGCAGCGCGGCCCGTACGCCGAGCTCGCGGCGACGGAGGGCCCGCTGCGCCGGATGCTGGAGCGGGAACGGGGAACCGACCTGCTCGTCACCTCCGCGACGACCGGTACGGAACGGCCGACTTTTCTCGCCAAATAGGACTTACTAGGCTCGCTTCCATGACCGCCGCCGCGTCCGACGCCCCGGACCCCCTGGAAGCCGCCACCCAGGTCACCCGCAGCCTCCAGGGGTTGTCCACGGAGCTCACCGCCCGCGTGCCGCAGCTCCTGGAGGCCATGCGTTCGGTCGGCACCGGGCTCGAACTCCCCTCCACCCTCGACCGGATCTGCGAGACCGCCGCCGAACTCGCCGACGCCGAGTACGCCGCGATCGGCGTGGTCGACGAGGAGGGCGAGGGGCTCTCCGCCTTCGTCACCTTCGGCGCCGGCGAGGACGTGGTCCGCCGGATCGGCCACCGCCCCGACGGCCGTGCGGGGTTGCTCGGCGCGCTGATCCGCGACCCGCAGACCATCCGGCTCGCCGATCTGTCCACCGATCCGCGCGCGGCGGGCTTCCCGCCGGGGCATCCGCCGATGCGGTCCTTCCTCGGCGTCCCCATCCGGGTCCAGGGCGAGATCTTCGGCAATCTCTACCTCGCGGAGAAGCACGGCGGCGGCGAGTTCAACGACGACGACGTGCACATGGTCCGGGTCCTCGCCACCGAGGCCGGGATCGCGATCGGCAACGCCCGCCTGTACGAGGCGGCCCGGCAGCGCGAACGGTGGATCGACGGCTCGGTCGCCGTCACCACCGCCCTGCTCTCCGGCGGCGACGCGGACGACGCCCTCACGGTCGTCGCCGAACAGGCCCGCAGGCTCGCCGGCGCGGACGCCGGGATCGTGCTGCTGCCCGCCGAGGAAGGCGGCCTGGAGATCGTCGCCGTCTCCTCGCCCCTGCCCACGAAGTCGCTGGGCACGGTGATCCCGTCCGAGAGCGCCGTCGTGAAGGAACTCCTGCAGGGCGAGGCCGTCTTCGTGGCCGACGCCTCGACCGATCCGCGCATGATCAGCCGGCTGACGTCCCCGTACGGGCCGAGCATGATGCTGCCGCTGCAGAGCGGCGGACGGGTCCTCGGCGCGCTCGCCACGCCCCGGCTGCGCGGCGCCCGGCCGTTCACGGAGGCCGAGCGGACGCTCGCCACCCAGTTCGCCTCGCAGGCCGCCCTCGCCCTGATGATGGCCGACGCGCAGCGCGACCGGGAGCGCCTCGCCGTCTTCGAGGACCGCGACCGGATCGCCCGGGACCTGCACGACCTGGTCATCCAGCGGCTCTTCGCCACCGGCATGATGCTGGAGAGCGCCCAGCGGAGGTCGATCGTGCCGGCCGTGCGCGAGGGCGTGGGCAAGGCCGTGGACGAGCTGGACGTGACCATCCAGGAGATCCGTACGGCGATCTTCGCGCTCCAGCAGGGTCCCGCCGAGGCCCCGTCGGGGCTGCGCACCCGCGTCCTGCGGGAGATCAACATGGCGGCGGTGCCGCTCGGCTTCAAGCCCGCGCACCGCTTCCTCGGCGCGATCGACGCGACGGTCGGGGAGCTCACCGGCAAGAACCTCATCGCCGCCCTGCGCGAAGCGCTCTCGAACGCGTTCCGGCACGCGGAGGCGAGCCGCATCGAGGTCGTCGTCGACGCCGGGGTCACCCTGCCCGACGGCTCCGCCGGGGTGCGGCTCTCGGTCGCCGACGACGGGATCGGCATCCCGGCGGGCGGGCGGCGCAGCGGCCTGCGCAATCTGGCGCGCCGGGCCGAGTCGCTGGGCGGCGCGAGCTGGTGCGGCCCGGGCCTGGGCGAGGACGGCGGCGGGACGACGGTGCTGTGGGAGGCACCGCTCCAGCCCGACGTCTCCGACTAGCCCGAGGGCCCCGACTAGCCCGAGGCCTCCGACTAGCCCGGGGCCTTCGGCTAGGCCGACGCCTCCGACGCGCCGAGGACCTCCGCGACGAGCCGTTCGATGACGACGGCCACGCCGTCCTCGTTGTTGCCGACCGTGCGGCCCGAGGCGGCGGTGATGACGTCAGGGTGGGCGTTGCCCATGGCGTACGAGCGGCCGGCCCAGCTCAGCATCTCGATGTCGTTCGGCATGTCGCCGAAGGCGACGACCTCCTCGGCCGCGATGCCGCGCTCGGCGCAGCACAGGGCCAGGGTGGAGGCCTTCGAGACGCCGAACGCGCTGATCTCGATGAGGGCGGTCGGGCTGGAGCGGGTGAAGGCGGCCCGGTCGCCCGCGGCCTCCCGCGCGAGCGCGAGGAACACGTCCGGGTCGAGCTCGGGGTGCTGGGCGAGCAGCTTGAGCACCGGAGCGGCCGAGCCGGCCTTCTCCTCGTAGAGGAGCTTCTCGGCGGTGGCGACGGTGGCGCCGGGGTCGAGGAAGAAGGGCGGGTACTGCGGCTCGTAGTGGATGCCGGTGGTGAGCTCGACGGCGAAGGACGTCCCCGGCGCGGCGGCGCGCAGGGCGCGGACCACGTCGAGCGCGACCGGCCGCTCCAGCGGGCGTACCTCCAGGAAGGCGCCTCCCGCGTGGAGGTCGACGACGGCGGCCCCGTTGGCGCAGATCGCCAGGCCGTGGCCGTGGACGTGGTCGCTGACGACGTCCATCCAGCGGGCCGGGCGGCCGGTGACGAAGAAGACCTCGATGCCGGCCTGCTCGGCGGCCGCGAGGGCGGCGACCGTGCGCTCGGAGACGGACTTGTCGTCACGCAGCAGGGTGCCGTCGAGGTCGGTGGCGATCAGCCGGGCCACCGGGGCGGAAGGGCGCGGGGAACGGGGAGAGGTCACCGCCCCATTCTTCCGCACCGGACGCACGGGCGTGCGAGGAGCCGCACATATGAGTGCGCGGGTTCGAGCGGGTGGGTTCTCGCCTTGAGCGCGTGGGTTCTCGCCGCGGGGTTCTCAGTACGCGACCTCCACGACGGCCCGGTGGGCGCGGCGGTCGTCGACGTGGGTGAGCAGGTAGTGCGCGAGATCGGCGCGGGAGAGCGACTTCGGCCGCTCCAGAGGGGCGTTCTCCGCGGTCCGGTAGGAGCGGGTCAGCGGGCCGTCGGTCAGCATCGGGGGCCGGACCACCGTCCACACGGTGCCGTCCGCGGCGGGCGACCGCACGAAGTCCTCCATCCGGGCCATGTCGGCGTAGCCGTGCCGGTAGAGCCGCTGGATCACGTACCGGGTGACGAGCCGCTGCGGCAGCGGCACCTCCGGGGTGATCTCCAGGCCGGCGGACGAGAGGCAGAGCAGCCGGTCGACGCCGGAGGCGCGCATGGCCTCGACGATGTTCCGCGTGCCCCGCGAGTAGACGGTCGTGGGGTGCTTGCGGTCGGTGCTGCCGAGGCAGGAGAGGACGGCGTCGTGGCCGGCGACCGCCTTCCGCCAGCTCCCGGGGGCGAGCACGTCGCCGGGCAGGACGGTCAGCCCGGCCCCCGGGTCCGCTGCGGGGACCCGGGCGGGGTCGCGGGCGACGGCCGTGACCCGGTGGCCGGCGCCGAGGGCCTGGGTCAGGAGCTGCGCGCCCGTACCTCCGGTGACGCCGAAGAGCATGAGCCTCATGGGGCCACCGCCCCTGCCCGCTGTGCCAGCGCGTCGACGAGGGCGACGGTGACGGCACGCTGGCCGTCGAGGCCGAGGTGGACGCCGTCGTCGAGGTGGAGACCGGCGGTGGCCCGCCGGGTGTCGACCGTGAGCTCCGGACGCCCGAGGAGGAAGTCGGCGACACCGTCGACGTCCTCGCTCGTCCAGCCGATCCCGGCGCGACGGAAGTGTGGATAGGCGTCGGCCCGCTCCTGGTCCACCGCGCTCGGGGTGAGCCAGATCCAGCGGTCCGGGCCGGAGGGGCCGCCGCGCCCGGTGAGGTCCCGCAGGGCGAGGAGGTTGCGCTCGGTCTCCGTCTCGCTGACCAGCCGGGTGCCGACGGCCCCCGCGCCGCGGCCCAGCCGCTGGGCGTCGTTGGCGCCGAGCATGCACAGGATCCAGTCGGGGCGCAGGAAGCCGAGCTGGGGCAGCTGGGCGAGGGCCTGCGTGGTGGTGGAGCCGGAGACGGCGAGGTTGACGAGCTCGACGCCGTCCGGGAGGAGGTGGCGCAGGATCGAGAACCAGGAGAGCCGGTCGGCGGTGGTGCTCTCGCCGAGGGCCACGATCCGCTGCCCCGGCCGGAAGGGCAGCCGGTCGACCCGTTCGGCGAAGGCGGGGTCCTCGAGGAGCTCGGCGGCGACCTCCTGGGTCTGGTCGTCGAGGCCGCGCAGGAGCGTCCGGTACGTCTCGGTGTCCAGGCCGAAGAGGGCGGCGAGGCGGGTGTCGGGCACCTCGCCCAGGTAGCGGAGGACCTTCTCGGGCTGTTGGAAGCGCACCAGCTTGTCCGTGAGCTTCTTGTCCGTGGCCGTCCTGGCCGTCCTGGCCGTCCTGGCCGTCGTGTCCGTCGTGGTGTCGGTCATGTCAGTGCTCCTTGCCGGTGCGGAGGAGGGGCTCGGTACGGGTAGGGGTACGGGTACGGGTACGGGCGCGGTGCCGGGGCAGCAGGAAGCCGGCGGCGATCAGCCAGCCCAGGCAGGTGAAGCGGGCCAGGGGCAGCAGCAGGGCGGCGCCGTCGAGGAGCAGGACGAGGGTCGAGAGTTCGGCGACCGCCGCCAGGGCGAGGCCGGTCACGGCGAACGCGCGGGGCAGCAGTCCGGCGAGGAGCCCGGGGACGGCGATCCCGGCCACCAGCAGGCCCAGCGTCACGACGTGGCCCGGGCCGCCGGTGGCGAAGGCCAGGTACTGGAGGGCCCGGACGAGCGGCGGGAGCTCCAGGACCTCCGTACGCGACAGGGTCCAGCTCACCAGGCCGCAGCAGGCCAGGAAACCGGCGGCGAGGAGGCCGCCGGCCAGGGCGATGGTCGCGCCGGGCGCGCGGACGCCGAGCCGGTGCAGCCGGGCCGAGACCGTGGCGGCGTAGACGGCCAGCGGGATGGAGGCCGCGAACTGGAGGGCGCCGGAGATCCGGACGGCGTCGGAGTGGGCCTGGAAGTACGCCACGATCTCGCCGGTCCCGCCGAAGGGCGAGGGGAAGGGGTCACCGTCGGCGAGCACGGTGCTGAGCACCAGCCCGGCCAGGAACAGCCCGGTGAACACCACGGCGAGCACGCCGGGCGGAGGGCCTCCCTGGGCTTCCCCGTGCGGACGGGGGGCGGCGGACGGCCGGAGCTCGGCCCGGCTTTCTGCTGCGGACACGGGTCCACTCCGTTCTCTTATGGTTCTCTGGTGAGAATAGTTCACAGGGAAGAATCGTTCTTTTCGCGTACGATAGCCCCGTGAGCAGTGACCGGCAACCAGTGGAAGATTCCGGAGCGGCGACGGCCCCGCCCCCGCGCGGCGGAGCGTTCCTGCTCGCCCAGCTCGGGGCGCACGCGGCGGGACGCTTCGGCGAGCGCGTCGGCGAGCTCGGGCTCGCCCCGCCGGACGTCGGCCTGTTGCGGATGATCGCCACGGAACCGGGACGGAGCCAGCGCTCCCTCGCCGCCGACCTCGGCGTCGTCCCGAGCCGGGTCGTCGCGCTCATCGACAACCTGGAGAGGAAGGGGCTCGTCGAGCGGCGCCGCAGCGCCGAGGACCGGCGCCACCACGAGCTGTACGTCTCCGAGGACGGCCGCCGCGCGCTCGGACGCGTCCGTGAGGTCGCCGCGCTGCACGAGGACGACCTGTTCGCCGCGCTCGACGAGGACGACCGGGCCCGGCTGACGGCGCTCCTCGGGCGGATCGCCGAACAGCAGGGCCTCACCCCCGGCGTGCACCCGGGCTACCGCCACCTGCCGAAGCGCCCGGACTGAGCGAGGGCCGCGCGGAGCCGGCACTGAGCTGGTGCGGAGTCGGCGCGGAGCGGGCGCTGAGTCGGCGCGGAGCGGGCGTACCCGGTGTGCGCCGGTGTGCGCCAGGACATGGCCGTAAACACCCGTTCGTTCCGGCCGTGACGGGGGAAGACCCCTGGGAGCTGACGGCGTCTCCAGGGAGGGCGGGGCATGGTCGCGGGCCGGCGAGGCGCGGAGTGCGACTGCTGCGGCACGCCGTACGGGGCGTGGATCGCGAGCCTCGGCATGGCCCTCTGCGCGGAGTGCGAGCGGGTCGGAGCGGCGCACCCCACGCGGGACCCGGTGCTGGTGGGCGACGTCCTGGCCGGCCTGGCCGCCGACGTGGCCCGGGGCGCCCGCGTCGTGGCGCAGCGGACGCGGTCGGGGAGCGGCGTGCGTGACGCGGCCGGGAGTGCCGTACGCGACGGGGCCGGGGGCACCGTACGGGATCTGTTCGGGCCCGGGGACGCCGTGCAGGACGGCGTCGGGCCCGGGAGCGGGGCACCGGACGCATGGGATCCGGACGCACGGGGCCCGGATCCCGGGCACTCGGGTCCGGGCGCCCGGGATCCGGGACTCGCGGTCTGTGACCGGTGCGGGGCGCGCGCCGAGTGGCACCGCACGGTGCGCGGGCGCTGGATCATGATCGAGCCCGGGGAACTGGCGGCCCGGCTCGTACCGGCCGGCAGGCGCTGGCGGGTCGGCGGCGACGGGACAGCGGTCGGCCTGGGCGCGGCCCTGCCGTCGGACAGGTGTCGGGTCAGCCACTTCGACGTCTGCCCGGCGCGCCCGGCACCGGCCGACTCCCCGGTCCTGCTCGCCCTGTGGCGGAGCCACGCCCGGCACACGGCCTGACGGGCACCGCCCCCGGGCGGGCCGGGACGCTCAGTCCAGCTGGGCGAGCGCCTCGGTGGCGATCTTCTCGAAGACGGTCTGGTCGGCGGCGAAGCCGGAGTCCGGGATCGGCCAGTGGATCACGATCTCGGTGAAGCCGAGCTCCCGGTGCCGCCCGGCGAAGTCGACGAAGGCGTCCACGGACTCCAGAGGCCGCCCCCGGTCCGGGGTGAAACCGGTCAGCAGGACCTTGTCCAGTCCGGCGACGTCCCGACCGGATTCGGCGCACGCCTTGGCGAGCTTCTCGACCTGGCCGCGCAGGGCCGCCACCGACTGCTCGGGCGTCCCCTCCTCGTACAGCTTCGGGTCGCCGGTGGTCACCCACGCCTGGCCGTGTCGCGCGGCCAGCCTCAGCCCGCGCGGTCCGGTCGCCGCCACCGCGAACGGCAGCCTCGGGCGCTGGACGCAGCCGGGGACGTTCCGCGCCTCGTCGGCCGAGTAGAACGTGCCCCGCTCGGTCACCGCGTCCTCGGTGAGGAGCCGGTCGAGGAGCGCCACGAACTCGCCGAACCGGTCGGCCCGCTCCTTCGGCGTCCACGCCTCCTGCCCGAGCACGGTGGCGTCGAAGCCGTTGCCGCCCGCGCCGATGCCGAGGGTGATCCGTCCGCCGGAGACGTCGTCCAGCGTGATCAGCTCCTTGGCGAGCGTCACCGGGTGCCGGAAGTTCGGCGAGGTCACGAGGGTGCCGAGGCGGATCCGCTCGGTGGCCGCTGCCGCCGCGGTGAGCGTGGGCAGCGCGCCGAACCACGGGCCGTCGCGGAAGCTCCGCCAGGAGAGGTGGTCGTAGGTGTACGCGGCGTGGAAACCGAGGTCTTCGGCCCGCCGCCAGGTCTTCTGCCCCTCGCTCCACCGGTGGATGGGGAGGATCACCGTGCTCAGTCGCATGCCGTCGACCCTACGGGACCCCTCCGGCCGGGCGTCGGCCCCGACCGGTTCCCGGCTCGGCGGCCCGCCCCCGGCCGCTCAGAACAGGCGCGTCGCGTCGCCCGGGCCGTCCGCCCGATCGGCTTCGGACGGCGCTCCGAGCAGGTGGCTCATCGTCTCGGCGGCGCGGACGGCCGCGTCGCCGCAGCAGTTGTTGAAGAGGACGTGGACCTCGCGGGCCCGGTCGGCCATCGCGCGGACGGCCGGCGTCCAGGAGGAGAGCTCCTCGGGCGTGTACCGGTGGCGGAACCGCTCCTCCTTCGTGCCCGTCCCCCAGGCGCGGTTGCGGCCGTGGAAGCGCACGACCGCGAGCCGGTCGGAGGTGACCGGGGTGACCGGCGGGATGGACGTGGGGAGCGACTGCACCATGTCCACGGCCACGGCGGTCAGGTCCAGCTCCGCCAGCAGGCCGAAGGTGGAGGCGGAGCGGTCCGGCCGCCACCAGTCGGGATGCCGGAACTCCACCGCCACCGGCCAGCCCGCGGTGCGTTCCCGGCACTGGCGCAGCATCGACGCCGCCGACGGGCTCGGAGCCAGCCACGGAGGGAACTGGAAGAGAACCGTCCCCAGGCGTTCCGCCTGGCGCAGGGGTTCGAGGGCTCCGCTGAAACGGTCCCACACCTCGTCCAGCAGCCCGGGGTCCACCTCCTCCCGACCGCGCCGCCCGGCCACTGCCGTCCGCAGATCGGCCGGCAGCGAGGCGGGTCGTGTCGGATGACCGGTCAGCAACGAGAACGCCTTCACGTCGAAGCGGAAACCGGCCGGCGAACGCTCGACCCAGAGGACGCTGTTCCGCGTGCTGGGCAACGCGTAGTAGGTGGCGTCCACTTCGACCAGCGGGAACTTCGTGGTGTAGTGCCGCAGCCTGGCCTCCGCGCCGCGGTGGCCTTTCGGGTACCAGCCGCTGGCCAGCAGCTCCTTGTCCGTCCATGAACACGCGCCGACGAGAATGTCACCCATGGTCACCGTCTTCCCGGACCGGTGCCGCCGACTCTCTTCCGGCGCTCGCGATTCCCTCGGACGCGAGCGGATGCGTGCCGGTGGGCGACGGGCAGGATCACGCCGCTCAGGCACGGGGGCATGTCTCCGAGCCCGTGGCGATCAGTGGACGCGGGAGCTCATCCAGGGGGTGAGCGAGGTGCCGGGGACGAGCTCCTTGTACGTCTCGTCGCCGGGCAGCGGGACGATCAGCCACCAGCCGGGCGGGAAGAACCGCCCCTTCACACGGGCGAGGCCGCCGTGGACGGAGCGGAGGAAGGCGGGGACGGCGTCGCGGGGCACGTCCGCGAACTCGATCCCGTCCACGGTGATCCTGGCGTCGTCCTCGGGGAAGACCTGGACCGTGACCGAGGGGGAGCCGCCCAGTTCGACGTAGGCCTCGTGCGGCAGCGATCCGTCCGGGTCGAGGACGGCGAACGCGCCGGACGAGATGCGCCGGGAGGTCCGGTCCGCGCCGATGTCGTCGGTCACCGTCATCTCCAGGTGGAATTCCCGGGCGATCTCGCGGATCGCGGTGACGGCTGCTTCGGTGGTGGGCAGGTGCGGACGGGGCATGGGAACGATCATGCCCGATCGCCCTTGAGCCCCGCTCCCGAGCACGGGCCCGAGGTGCGCATGGGCCGAGGTGCGTATGGGCCGAAGTGCGCGAGCCGAGGCGCGCATGGGCCGAGGTGCGTACGGGTCGAAGTGTGCGGGCCCGGACCTGCGGGCTCAGGAGGGGAAGCGGAGGAACTCCGGCGGGACGGCGTCGGTCAGCCAGACCCCGTTGGCGCTGACGCGGAAGACGTGTCCGGCCCGCCGCATGGCACCGGCGTCGACGCTCAGCACGACGGGCCGCCCCCGGCGCGCGCCGACCCGGGTCGCCGTCTTCCGGTCGGGGGAGAGGTGGACGTGGTGGCGGGCCATGGGCCGCAGGCCTTCCGCCCGGATCGCGGGGAGCCGGTCCGCGACCGTGCCGTGGTAGAGGTACGCGGGCGGTTCGGCGGCCGGCAGGTCGAGGTCGACCGCGACGGTGTGGCCCTGGCTCGCACGGATGCGGGTGCCCTCGACGGCGAAGCGCTTCTTGTCGTTGGTCTCGACGACGTGGTCCAGCTCCTCGCGGGTGAAGGGGAAGCCGTGCTCCGCGGCGGCCCGGAGCAGGTCGTCGATCTCGGTCCAGCCGTGCGCGTCGAGGACGAGCCCGATGCGCTCGGGCTGGTGACGCAGATGCTTGGAGAGGTACTTCGACACCTTCACCGTGCGACGTTCGTCGGGTGGTTGTCTTCGGTTCATGCCGTCAGGATGCCGGAGCGTGGAACCCTTCACCATCGAATTCGAGCGCGCAGGTTTGATCCACAAGCAAGGCTAGTTATCCACAGGGATGTTGGCACTTCTGTGGACAACAGCGCTGCACTTCCAGGGAGATTGGGTAAATTAGTCCGTTATGCTGCGACTTGAGGCAAGGGTATCCAATGTCCTTTTGTTCACCTCTCGTTCCGTGGCCGCCGCGATGAAGGCCTCCACGCCCTCCGCGCCGACCAGGCCCTGCACGGCCCTTATCGTCCCGGCCGGGAGCGACACCGCGCGCGGCTGATCGTCCTTCGCCCGGGGCGGATCCGGCGACAGATGGATCTGGAGGTGCCGCGTGGCCAACAAGCGCATGGCGCGTGCCAGTTCGGCGTCCACCGTCTGCTGGGCGAGCGGCCTGAGGCGCCGCACCATCGTCGCCGCCTCGGTCGCGTCCGCGTCCGTCGGCGGCCGGTGCTCCAGGTAGCGCGCGAAGACGTGCTCGGTCGTGAACTCCAGGAAACGGGACGCGATGTGCTCGACCTGATCGCGAAGTTCCCTCAGGTGACCGGTGATCGCCGCCAACGGCACCCCCGCCGCGTACAACTCGGCCGCCACCGCCAGTTCCTGCGGGCTCGGGACGAGGTACTCCTCGTCCTCCCGGCCCGGCAGCCGCTCCAGTACGCCGAGCTCGACCGCCTCCCGGATGGCCTCCTCGTCCGGCGTGCCGCCGAAGCGGGCGTCCAGCTCCGCGCGGGAGATCCGGTCCGCCTCCTCGTCCGTCCACGGTCCGTGGACCTCCGCGACCAGGCCCAGCACCCCGCCGAGCCCCCGGCCGGTGTCCCAGGCCTCCAGGAGCTCCTTGATCGAGGCCAGGGTGTAGCCCCGGTCGAGGAGGTCGGCGATCTGCCGGAGCCGCGCGAGGTGCGCGTCCCCGTACACGTTCGACCTGCCCCGCCGCTCCGGGCGGGGCAGCAGACCACGGTCCTGGTAGGCGCGGATCGTCCGGACCGTGGCCCCGCTGTGGTGGGCGAGATCCTCGATCCGGTACTCCGGCTGTGCTGACTGCTCGGACAAACCCGCTCCCACCACCCGCGTCCTCCGCCCCGCCACCGCGGAGCCCCTCCTGGGAGGGATCGTACGACCGCCGACCCGGCCCGGGCCCTGCCGGTCACGACGGCGTGGCCACTGACCTGGGTCCTGCCGGTCACGACGGCGTGGCCACCGGCCCGGGCCCGGTCGGTCCGACGGTCAGGCCGGCGGCTGCCAGCGGGCCAGCGTCCGCAGGGCACCGGGGCTGAGCCGGGACAGGAGGTGGGCGCCCCGGGCCTCGGGGGTCACCGGGACGACGGCCCGGTCGTGCAGGACCGCCCCCAGGATCGCGTCCGCGACCTTCTCCGGCGGGTAGTTCCGCAGCCCGTACAGCCGGGAGGCCTTCTGCTGCCGCCGCTTCTCCTCGGCCGCGTCCGTGACCCCGGCGAACCGCGCGGTCGCCGTGATGTTGGTGTTGACGATGCCGGGGCATATCGCCGACACCCCGATGCCCTGGTCGGCCAGTTCGGCGCGCAGGCACTCGCTGAGCATCAGCACCGCCGCCTTCGACGTGCTGTACGCGGGCAGTGCCCGGGAGGGCTGGAAGGCCGCCGCCGAGGCGGTGTTGACGATGTGGCCGCCCTGGCCGCGCGCGGCCATCTGCGCACCGAAGAAGCGGCAGCCGTGGATGACGCCCCACAGGTTGACGTCCAGGACCCGCTTCCACTCCTCGCCCGAGGTCTCGAAGAAGGAGCCGGTGAGACCGATGCCCGCGTTGTTGACCAGGACGTCGACCACGCCGTACTCGGCCGCCACCTTCGCGGCCAGCTTCTCCATCGCCTGCTCGTCGGCCACGTCGACCGGCTCGCCCCAGGCCTCCGGGGCACCGATCAGGCGTGCCATCTCCGCCGTGCGGGCCGCCCCCTCGGCGTCCCGGTCCACGGCCACCACCCGGGCGCCGGCCTCCGCGAACGCGAAGGCGGTGGCCCGGCCGATGCCGCTGGCCGCCCCGGTGACCAGGACGAGCTGGCCGCCGAACCGCTCCGCGTACGCCGGCTTCACGCCGCTCTTCGCCGCGATCGGCTTCGGCGCCCTGGTCGCCGCGTCCTCGTTGGCCCGGACGAACTCGGCGATCCAGGCGGACAGCTGGTCCGGCCGGGTGCGCGGCACCCAGTGCTTGGCCGGCAGGGTGCGCCGGGTCAGGTCCGGGACCCAGGTGCCCAGGTCGTCGTAGAGCCGCTCGGAGAGGAACGCGTCCCCGGTCGGCGTGATCAGCTGCACGGGCGCGTGCGCGTACGCGTCGGGGCGCGGCCGGCCGAGCCGGGCCCGGACGTTGTCCCGGTAGAGCCAGGCTCCGTGCGCCGCGTCGTTCGGCAGGGAGGACGTCGGGTAGTCGCCGGCGGGGACCTTCTCCATCCGCTCCAGGACCTTCGGCCAGCGCTTGCCGAGCGGGCCGCGCCAGGCGAGCTCCGGCAGCACGGGCGTGTGCAGCATGTACACGTACCAGGACTTGGCGCCCTGGCCGAGGAGCTGGCCGACCCGGCGCGGGGTGGGCCGGGTCATCCGCTGCTTGATCCAGTGCCCGAAGTGGTCGAGCGAGGGCCCCGACATCGAGGTGAAGGAGGCGATCCGGCCCTCGGTGCGCGACACGGTGGCGAACTCCCAGGACTGCACCGAGCCCCAGTCGTGGCCGACGAGGTGGACCGGCCGGTCCGGGCTGACGGCGTCGGCGACCGCGAGGAAGTCGTCCGTCAGCTTCTCCAGCGTGAAGCCGCCGCGCAGCGGGACCGGCGCCGTCGACCGGCCGTGGCCCCGGACGTCGTACAGCACCACGTGGAACTCCTCGGCCAGCCGGACCGCGACCTCCGACCACACCTCCTTGGAGTCCGGGTATCCGTGCACGAGCAGGACGGTCGGCCGGTCCGCGTCGCCGAGCTCGGCGACGCACAGCTCGATCCCGCCCGTCCGGACCCGGCGCTCCCGCGCCCCGTTCAGCCCCGCCATCAGACCGCCCCCTCGTTCCAGCGCCGCACGTGCGGCAGATCGTCGTCCAGCCAGAAAGCACTCTGCTCGGGGTCCCGGGAGTCGGTGACGACCAGGATCTCCTCGAACTTCGCGCCCGTACCCCGGAAGCCGAGGTGCGGCTCGACCGCCCACAGCCCGGGCACGGGCGGGTGGTCGGAGAACTTGTACGGCGACCAGAGCGGCGACCAGCCGTCCCGGTGACCGTGCAGGGCGTCGCTCGCGAGCCCCTTGAGCGACTGGGTGCCGAAGCCGAAGAGCGTCGGCGACCAGCGGCGCTCCTTCACCCGGTCGACCTTGTGGGCGATGACGCCGAAGGGGTAGGCCCGGTGCCGGTTCGCGTACCCCTGGCGGACCATGAGCCGGTCCACGTCCTCGTATATCTCGCGCAGCGTGCGGCGCTCGCGCACCTCGTGCAGGATCAGCTCGCGGTGGGCCTCCAGGTCGGCGAGCAGCTTGTCGTGCAGGGGGTCGAGGCCCAGGCAGCCGCTGTAGCCGATGTCGGCCGTGTACCCCTTGTAGACGGGCGCCATGTCGAGGATGAACGGCATCCCCGCCTCCAGGCGCCGGTTCGTGGGGAAGAACTGCAGCGGGACCCTGAAGTCCACGAAGGCCGTGCGGTCGCCGAACCAGGCGAAGGGTCGGTGGAACCAGTCCCGCACGCCCCGGTCGTGGAGCCACTCCCGCTGCATCCGGGCGGCCTCGCGCTCGGTCACGCCCGGCTTGAGCTGGGCCGCGACGGCTTCCGCGCACTCGTAGGAGAGCCGCTGCACTTCCCTGAACCCCCGCAGCTCCGCGGAGAGTTCGCCTGTCACTGCTGAGGCCATGCCACCCGCCGTCCCGTGTGAGCGCCCGGATGCGCTACGCGTTCGTAACTTGACACCGATGAATGTGACAATGCCCGGCGGCTGCGTCAAGGGGGCGGACGGCGGCCTGTGGAAAAGTCCGGCCGACGGCCCGGGAGAAAGACTTTCGTCGCGACGCCCCTACGGGCTTGTACTCCTGAAGTGGGAGAAGGATCGAGCCGTTGGGCTGACGACTGCTGTGGCGCACACCACTACCGTCGAAGCGTGACTGTGATCGCCACCGAAAGCCTCAGCAAGCGGTTCCCCCGGGTGACCGCTCTCGACCGGCTCTCCCTGGACATCGGGCCCGGTGTGACCGGACTGGTGGGTGCCAACGGAGCCGGCAAGTCCACGATGATCAAAATCCTGCTCGGACTCTCCCCCGCCACGGAGGGCACCGCGGAGGTCCTGGGCCTCGACGTCCGGACCCACGGCGCCGAGATCCGTGAGCGCGTCGGGTACATGCCCGAGCACGACTGCCTCCCGCCGGACGTCTCGGCCACCGAGTTCGTCGTCCACATGGCGCGGATGTCCGGGCTGCCCGCGACCGCCGCCCGGGAGCGGACCGCCGACACCCTGCGCCACGTCGGCCTGTACGAGGAGCGCTACCGCCCGATAGGCGGCTACTCGACGGGCATGAAGCAGCGGGTGAAGCTGGCCCAGGCGCTCGTCCACGACCCCAAGCTGGTCCTCCTCGACGAGCCGACCAACGGCCTCGACCCGGTCGGCCGGGACGAGATGCTCGGACTGATCCGCCGGGTCTGGACCGACTTCGGCATCTCCGTCCTCGTCACCTCGCACCTGCTGGGCGAGCTGGAGCGCACCTGCGACCACGTCGTCGTCATCGACGGCGGCCGGCTGCTGCGCTCCAGTTCCACCAGCGACTTCACCCGGACCACCACGACGCTCGCCGTCGAGGTCACCGACTCCGACGTCCGCCCCGACGGCACGGCGGCGCTCCGCGCGGCCCTCGCCGCCGCCGACGTGACGGTCCACGAGGGCGTGGAGGACGGCCTGCCGGGCGCCGGCCACATCCTGCTCCTGGAGGCGGCCGGCGAGGAGACGTACGACCTCGTGCGGGACACCGTCGCCGATCTCGGCCTCGGTCTCGTCCGCATGGAGCAGCGCCGCCACCACATCGCCGAGGTCTTCAAGGCGACGGACCAGGAGGAGGTGCCTGCTCGATGAGCTCCCAGGCCCCCGACACGACCCGGATCCACAACATCGGCTACCGGTCCTACGACGGCCCGCGCCTCGGCCGGGCGTACGCGCGCCGGTCGCTGTTCTCGCAGTCACTGCGCGGCGCGTACGGACTGGGCCGCAGCGCCAAGTCCAAGGTGCTGCCGATGCTGCTCTTCGCGGTGATGTGCGCGCCCGCGCTGATCATCGTCGCCATCTCGGTGTACACCAAGGCCGACAAGCTCTTCATGGAGTACACCCAGTACGCGGTCTACCTCCAGCTCGTCATCGCCGTCTTCCTCGCCTCCCAGGCGCCCCAGTCGGTCTCCCGCGACCTGAGGTTCCGGACGGTCCCGCTGTACTTCTCCCGCCCCATCGAGCGGGTGGACTACGTGCTCGCCAAGTACGGTGCGATGGCCTCGGCGCTCTTCATCCTCACCGCCGCCCCGCTGCTCATCATGTGGATCGGCTCGATGCTGGCCAAGATGGACTTCGCCGAGCAGGCCAAGCTGTTCGGCCAGGGCCTCGTCTCCGTAGCGATCCTGTCGGTGCTCTTCGCCGGCGTCGGCCTGGTCATGGCCGCGCTCACCCCGCGCCGTGGCTTCGGCGTCGCCGCCGTGATCGCCGTCCTCACCATCTCCTACGGCGCGGTCTCCACCCTCCAGGGCATCTCCTACGCCACCGAGAACACCGGCTCCATCGTCTGGCTCGGCCTCTTCTCGCCCCTCACCCTCGTCATCGGCCTGCAGAACGCCTTCCTCGGCGCTCCCGCCTCCTTCCCCGGAGAGATGGAGGTCGGGGCCGGCACCGGTGCGGTCTACCTGCTGGTCGTCCTCGGTCTCGTCGCCGCCTGCTACGGCATCCTGATGCGCCGCTACCGAAAGGTCGGACTGTGAGCACCCTGCACATCGACCACGTCTCGCGCTGGTTCGGAAACGTGGTGGCGGTCAACGACATCACGATGTCGATCGGCCCCGGCGTCACCGGCCTCCTCGGCCCCAACGGCGCCGGGAAGTCCACCCTCATCAACATGATGGGCGGCTTCCTCGACCCGTCCACCGGCAGCGTGAGCCTCGACGGCGAGCCGGTCTGGCGCAACGAGTCGGTCTACCGCTCCATCGGCGTCGTCCCCGAGCGGGAGGCGATGTACGACTTCCTCACCGGCCGCGAGTTCGTCGTGGCCAACGCCGAGCTCCAGGGCCTCGGCGCGGCGGAGGCCCAGCGGGCCCTGGCCACCGTCGAGATGGAGTACGCGCAGGACCGGAAGATCGCCACGTACAGCAAGGGCATGCGGCAGCGCGTGAAGATGGCCTCGGCCCTCGTCCACGAGCCGTCCGTGCTCCTGCTCGACGAGCCCTTCAACGGCATGGACCCGCGCCAGCGCATGCAGCTGATGGACCTGCTGCGGCGGATGGGCGCGGACGGCCGCACGGTCCTGTTCTCCTCGCACATCCTGGAGGAGGTCGAGCAGCTCGCCTCCCACATCGAGGTGATCGTCGCCGGACGGCACGCGGCCTCCGGTGACTTCCGCAAGATCCGCCGCCTGATGACGGACCGGCCGCACCGCTACCTGGTCCGCTCCAGCGACGACCGGGCGCTCGCCGCCGCCCTGATCGCCGACCCGTCCACGGCCGGCATCGAGGTGGACGCGGTGGACGGCGGACTGCGGATCCAGGCCGTCGACTTCGGACGGTTCACCGAGCTGCTGCCGAAGGTCGCGCGGGAGCGGGGCATCCGGCTGCTGACGGTCTCGCCCTCCGACGAGTCCCTCGAATCCGTCTTCTCGTATCTCGTCGCGGCCTGAAAGGAGTACGACACCGATGTACGACCCCACTGTCGCCCGGCTCACCTACCGGGCCCTCCTCGGCCGCCGCCGGGCGGCGATCCTCTTCCTCCTGCCCGCCCTGCTCCTGGTCATCGCCGCGGCCGTCCGCGCGCTCAACGGCGCGGACGACCAGGTCGCGGCCGACCTCCTCGGTGGCTTCGCGCTCGCCACGATGGTCCCGCTGATCGGCGTCATCGCCGGCACGGGCGCGATCGGCCCGGAGATCGACGACGGCTCCATCGTCTACCTGCTCTCCAAGCCGGTGAAGCGGTCGACGATCATCACCACCAAGCTGACCGTGGCCATAGCCGTCACCATGGTCTTCTCGGCCGTGCCGACGCTGATCGCCGGCTTCATCCTGAACGGCAACGGGCAGCAGGTCGCCGTCGCCTACACGGTCGCCGCGCTGGTCGCCTCCATCGCCTACAGCGCGCTCTTCCTGCTGCTCGGCACGGTCAGCCGGCACGCCGTGGTGATCGGCCTCGTCTACGCCCTGGTGTGGGAGGCGCTCTTCGGCTCCCTGATCTCCGGCGCGCGCACCCTCAGCGTTCAGCAGTGGGCCCTCGCGCTGGCCGAGAAGGTCACCGGCGACGGCCTGGTCACGTCGGACGTGGCCCTGCCGACGGCGACCGTGCTGCTCGTGGTCGTCACCCTCGGCGCCACCTGGTTCGCCGGCCACAAGCTGCGCACGCTGAAGCTGGCCGGAGAGGAGTAGACACCCCGGGGAACGTCAGACCGTACGGTCCCGGGCGGCGAGCAGTCCGACGCCCGCGGCCGCGGCGCAGACGCAGAGGACCACGCAGATCGGCAGGGTCCAGGAGCCGGTGGCCTGGTGGAGGGCTCCGGCCGCCAGCGGCCCGGCGGCGGCCAGCAGATAGCCGACCGTCTGGGCCATGCCGGACAGTCCGGCCGCGGTCACCGCGTCCCCGGAGCGCAGCACGATCAGGGTCAGGGCGAGGCCGACGGCGCCGCCCTGACCGACGCCGAGGACCGCCGACCAGAGCCAGGCGCCCTCCACGGGCGCCACCATCAATCCGGCGTATCCGGCCGCGACCAGCGTCGTGACCAGCACGACCAGCGGGCGCTGGCCGCGCATCCGGCCGGCGAGCAGCGGCACCACGAAGGCGCCGGCGACCTGGATCAGGTTGTTGAAGGCGAAGATCACGCCGGCCGCGGAGCGGCTCATCCCGTGGTCGGTGAAGATCGTTGGCATCCAGGCGATCAGCACGTACGACCACAGCGACTGCAGGCCCATGAAGAGGGTGACCTGCCAGGCGAGCGCCGAGCGCCAGACGCTCACCGGGCGGGCGCCGCCGGCCGGGACGGCCCGTACCTCGTGCCCCGTGCGGCCCCGCGCGATCATCACCTGCGGAAGCCAGGCGAGGGCCGCGACCGCGGCGAGCAGCGACCAGAAGCCCAGGGAGGCCTCCCAGCCGCCGCCCAGGGCCTTCTCCAGCGGGACCGCGGCCGCCGCGGCGACGGTGGCACCGGCGATCATCGCGCCCGTGTAGACCGAGGTCATCGAGGCGGCCCGGTCCGGGAAGTCCCGCTTGATGAGGCCCGGCATCAGCACGTTGAGCAGGGCGATCGCGGTGCCGACGAGGATCCCGCCGCCGTACAGCGCGTACACGGACGGCAGGACGCGCGCGAGGATGCCGACGCCGAGCAGCAGGAGCGCCGCGAACAGCACGCGTTCGGCGCCGAACCGGCGTCCGAGCCACGGTGCCACCAGGGCGCCCAGGCCGAGGAAGAGCACCGGGACAGAGGTCACGAGCGAGCTCGCGGTCGACGAGAGCCCGAAGGCGGCGGATATCTCGCCGACCAGCGGCGCCACGCTCGCCAGCGCGACCCGCATGTTGAGCGAGGCCAGCACGATGCCGACCAGGAGCAGCGCCGGGCGGGCGAGCAGGGCCCGCCGGGCCGCCGCCCCCTCGGCCGACGGCCGGACCCCGGCCTCGGCGTCGACGAGCCCGCGGGCTTCCGCGCCCGTGCGCGGCGACCCCGAGCCCGGACCGGTCCCCGAGTCCCTTCCCGTAGCCGTGCCCCCGCCCGCTCCCGCCCGCGTTCCGGAGCTCACTGGTTCTGCTCCGTCAGGGCCGCGACCGTCTCCATCGGGACCCGCAGCAGTTCGCGGGCCTGTCGCTCCGCCGCCTCCGGGTCGCCGGCCTCGACGGCCGCCACCAGGGCCTCGTGGGCGTCGATGTCGACCGGGGGCATCTCCCGGTCGCCGAGGGCCTCCACCAGGACCTCGTGCACCTGGGCGGAGAAGAAGCGGTACACCTCCACGAAGGCCGCGTTGTGGGTGGCGCCGACGACCGCGAGGTGGAAGGCGAGGTCCGCGTCCGCGTCCCGGTCGCCCTCCTCGCGCAGCCCGGTCAGGGCGGCCCGCAGCCGCAGCAGGTCGTGGGTGTCGCGGCGGACGGCCGCGAGACGGGCGGCCTCGGCCTCCAGGGCGACCCGGAGTTCGAGGACGTCGGCCGCGCCCGCGTGCCGGACGCCGCGCAGCACGGCGGACGGATCGGCGGTCGACCTGACGAAGGTGCCGTTGCCCTGGCGGGACTCCAGGAGGCCCGCGTGGACGAGGACCCGGACCGCCTCGCGGACGGTGTTGCGCCCCACGCCCAGCTGCTGCGCGAGTTCGTGCTCGGTCGGGATGCGGTCGCCGACCGCCCATTCCCCGTCGGTGAGCTGGGTGCGCAGCTGTTCCACCACGGAGTCCACCAGCGAGGTCCGCCCCGCCGCCTTGAGTGCCGCCATGTCGTTCCGTACCTCTCCATTCGCCCGGTTACCCAGTCATCCTACAACTGACCGCGCGAGGGGTGGCGGACTACTGTGGGGCCGTACGCGGACCGAACACCCTCATCACCCTCGGGAGTCAGTCATGTCAGACCGCTTCGACGTCGTCGTACTCGGAGCTGGCCCCGGCGGCTACGTCGCCGCCATCCGCGCCGCCCAGCTGGGCAAGCGGGTCGCGGTCGTCGAGGAGAAGTACTGGGGCGGTGTCTGCCTGAACGTCGGCTGCATCCCCACCAAGGCGCTGCTGCGCAACGCCGAGCTCGCCCACATCTTCAACCACGAGGCGAAGACCTTCGGCATCAAGGTCGACGGCACGGTCTCCTTCGACTACGGCGAGGCCTTCCGCCGCAGCCGCTCGGTCGCGGACGGCCGCGTCAAGGGCGTCCACTTCCTGATGAAGAAGAACGGGATCACCGAGTTCGGCGGCCGGGGCACCTTCCTCGACGCGAACACCCTCCAGGTGGCCAAGGCCGACGGCACCTCGGAGACGATCACCTTCGACAACTGCATCATCGCCACCGGCGCCAGCCCGCGGATGCTCCCCGGCACCTCGCTGAGCGACCGCGTCGTCTCGTACGAGCAGCAGATCCTCGCCGAGGACGCCCCCCAGTCGATCGTCATCGCCGGCGCCGGCGCCATCGGCATCGAGTTCGCGTACGTGCTGAACAACTACGGCACCAAGGTCACGATCGTCGAGTTCCTCGACCGGATCGCGCCGCTGGAGGACGAGGAGGTCTCCAAGGAGCTCGCGAAGCAGTACCGCAAGCTCGGCATCGACGTCCTGACCTCCACCCGCGTCGAGGCCATCGACGAGTCCGGCCCGCAGGTCCGCGTCACGGTCACCGGCAAGGACGGCGCCCAGAAGGTCCTGGAGGCCGACAAGGTCCTCCAGGCCATCGGCTTCGCGCCGAACGTCACCGGCTACGGCCTGGAGAACACCGGCGTGGCGCTGACCGAGCGCGGCGCGATCGACGTCGACGGCCGCTGCCGCACCTCCGTGCCGCACATCTACGCCATCGGCGACGTCACGGCGAAGCTGATGCTCGCGCACACCGCCGAGGCCATGGGCGTCATCGCGGCCGAGACCATCGGGGACGCCGAGACGATGGAGCTCGACTACCCGATGATCCCGCGCGCCACCTACTGCCAGCCGCAGATCGCCAGCTTCGGCTGGACCGAGGCGCAGGCCCGCGAGAAGGGCTTCGACGTCAAGGTCGCCAAGTTCCCGTTCGTCGCGAACGGCAAGGCGCACGGCCTCGGCGACGCCACCGGCTTCGTGAAGATCGTCGCCGACGCGAAGTACGGCGAGATCATCGGCGCCCACCTGATCGGCCCGGACGTCACCGAACTGCTGCCCGAGCTGACGCTGGCCCAGCAGTGGGACCTCACGGTCCACGAGGTCGCCCGGAACGTGCACGCGCACCCGACGCTGGGCGAGGCCGTGAAGGAAGCGATCCACGGTATTGCCGGACACATGATCAATTTCTGAGGTTTCTCCCAGGTTCGGGTGATAGGCACGGGAAGGTGCCGAGCGAAACCTCTCCGGGTGGCGAACCGTCCCGACCGATCAGGTCGTGGGTGCGTTCGTCACCCGGTACGCACGTGTGGCTGGCGGTCATCGCGATCACCAGCCTCGTCATCGCGCTCTCCCCGCACGGTCTGGGGACCTATCTCCTCCACCGCAACAGCAGCAATCTCCACCAGCTCGCGCACCACCCGATGCAGGCGCTGCTCGGCAGTGCGTTCTGGATCGAGAACCCGGCGGACCTCCTGCTCTACGCGGTCCTCTTCGAGGTCTTCCACGCTCCCGTGGAACGCTGGCTCGGCACCCCGAAGTGGCTCCTCACCGTCGCCACCGCCCACATCGCGGCCACGCTCATCAGCCAGCAGGTGGTCCTGGCGGCCATCCAGCTCCACGACGTGCCGCGCAGCATGGCGCACGTCGTCGACATCGGGGTCAGCTACGGCCTCGCCGCCTCGGCCGGGATCCTGACCTACCGGCTGCCGAACCCCTGGCGCCTGATCTACCTCGCCGTGGTGGCCGCGTTCTTCCTCGTACCGCTCGCCACCGACCGCACGTACACCGACCTCGGTCACGCGATCTCGCTGGCGATCGGTCTGGCCTGCTACCCGCTGACCCGGGGGACGCCGTCCGACGGAAAACCGGTCGCCTTCGAACGGCCGCCCGGCGCACACTAGTTGTACGCGGGGGACACGGGGGATTCCCCGGGTGCGGCCGCTTCGAGCGCGCGGACCACGGTCCGCACGGGCCGCGACCCACGAAGGCCCGCTCCCCTCGGGGAGCGGGCCTTCGTCCGGGTGTCGGCAGGTCAGGCGGCCAGCAGGCGCTCCAGGACGAGCGCGATGCCGTCCTCCTCGTTCGAGGCGGTCACCTCGTCCGCCACCGCCCGCAGCTCCGCGTGCGCGTTGCCCATGGCCACGCCGTGCGCCGCCCAGCCGAACATCGGGATGTCGTTCGGCATGTCGCCGAAGGCGATCGTCTCCGCGGCCTTCACGCCGAGTCGGCGTGCCGCGAGCGACAGGCCGGTCGCCTTGCTGAGGCCGAGCGGGAGGATCTCCACGATGCCCGGGCCCGCCATGACGACGTCGACGAGCCCGCCGACCGTCTCCCGCGCCGCCCGGGTCAGCTCGTCGTCGGTCAGCGTCGGATGCTGGACGTACAGCTTGGTCAGCGGCGCCGACCACAGCTCCGCCGGGTCCTCGTACGACACGTACGGCAGCGGTCCCTCGTGCGCCCGGTAACCGGGGCCCATCAGGACCTCGCCGTCCAGACCGTCGCGGCTGGCGGCCAGCGCCAGCGGGCCCACCTCCGCCTCGATCTTGGAGAGCGCGAGCCCCGCGAGCTGCCGGTCCAGGGTCAGCGAGGTCAGCAGCCGGTGCTCGCCGGCGTGGTAGACCTGCGCGCCCTGCCCGCACACCGCGATCCCCCGGTAGCCGAGGTCGTCGAGGATGTGCCGGGTCCAGGGCACCGCCCGGCCGGTGACCACGATGTGCGCCGCGCCCGCCTCCGTGACGGCGGCGAGCGCGTCCCGCGTGCGGTCCGAGACGGACTCGTCGGACCGCAGCAGCGTGCCGTCGAGGTCCGTCGCGACCAGGCGGTAGGGAAAGGGGCTCACTTGGCGATCGGCTCCAGGACCTCACGACCGCCGAGGTACGGACGGAGCACCTCCGGCACCCGCACGGAACCGTCGGCCAGCTGGTGGTTCTCGAGGATCGCCACGATCGTGCGCGGTACGGCGCACAGCGTGCCGTTCAGGGTGGCCAGCGGCTGCACGACCTTCTTGCCGTCCTTGTCGTCGCGCATGCGGACGGACAGGCGGCGGGCCTGGAAGCCGTCGCAGTTGGAGGCGGAGGTCAGCTCGCGGTACTTGCCCTGCGTCGGGATCCACGCCTCGCAGTCGAACTTGCGGGAGGCGGAGGCGCCGAGGTCACCGGTGGCGACGTCGATGACCTGGAACGGCAGCTCCAGCGAGGTCAGCCACTGCTTCTCCCACTCCAGGAGCCGCTTGTGCTCGGCCTCGGCGTCCTCCGGAGCGACGTACGAGAACATCTCGACCTTGTCGAACTGGTGGACGCGGAAGATGCCCCGGGTGTCCTTGCCGTACGTGCCGGCCTCGCGGCGGAAGCAGGGCGAGAAGCCCGCGTACCGCAGCGGCAGCTTGTCGGCCTCGATGATCTCGTCCATGTGGTACGCGGCGAGGGGCACCTCGGACGTGCCGACGAGGTAGTAGTCGTCCTTCTCCAGGTGGTACACGTTCTCCGCGGCCTGGCCGAGGAAGCCGGTGCCCTCCATGGCGCGCGGACGGACCAGCGCCGGGGTCAGCATGGGGATGAAGCCGGCCTCGGTGGCCTGGGCGATCGCCGCGTTGACCAGGGCGAGCTCCAGGAGGGCGCCGACGCCGGTCAGGTAGTAGAAGCGCGAGCCGGAGACCTTGGCGCCCCGCTCGACGTCGATGGCGCCGAGCGCCTCGCCCAGCTCCAGGTGGTCCTTGGGCTCGAAGCCCTCGGCCGCGAAGTCGCGGATGGTGCCGTGCGTCTCGAGGACGACGAAGTCCTCCTCCCCGCCGACCGGGACGTCCGTGTGGACGATGTTCCCGAGCTGGAGCAGCAGCTGCTTGGCCGTCTCGTCGGCCTCGTTCTGCTCGGCCTCCGCCGCCTTCACGTCGGTCTTGAGCTGCTCGGCCTTCTGCAGGAGCTCGGCGCGCTCCTCGGGGCCGGCCTTGGGGATCAGCTTGCCGAGCGCCTTCTGCTCGGATCGGAGCTCGTCGAAGCGGACGCCGGACGACCTGCGCCGCTCATCGGCGGAGAGCAGGGCGTCGACGAGCGCGACGTCCTCTCCACGGGCGCGCTGGGAGGCGCGAACACGGTCGGGGTCCTCACGGAGCAGGCGAAGGTCAATCACCCCACCAGGCTACCGGTGCGCGTTCGCGTGCCCCCACCGGATAAGGGCACGCGTGTCGATTCGCCCGAATTGAGACCCGTGGAAAGGTCGGGGCGCGGGGCGTCGCATTCACTTATCCACAGGCTGTGCGGAAAAACTGTGGACTGCGAAGGGGGCCGCGCGGATTTCCCTCATCGTGCCTGGGAATTTCGTGATCAAGCACCCCTCACACACTCATTTGGGTGGGAATTGGTCGCTCCAACGAGTGGGTCGACAGAGGGTCGCTGACGGGGGCGCCAAGGAAGCGCTGTGGACGGCGCACGGATTGACGGGGAGTGAGCCGGGTGATTTGTCGACCTTGTCTCGGCGGGGTGTCGACTTGTCCCCAGGTCCGAGAGGGCGCCTGTGGATAACCTCTGTGGGTAACTGAAAAGTATGCAGGTAGGACTAGTGGTCCGTACCTGTGGACGAACGCTCACGCCGTCGAGCGCGTTCGTCCACCATCGGATCAGGCCCGACCGTCCTGGGCCCTCGCCAGCCAGTCGGAGGCCTCCATGAACTCCCCGTCCGAAGTCCCGCGCCGCAGCGCCGACACGTCCTCCACCGCGACGCCCGCCCGGGGGTACGAGCCGAGGAACCGCACCTTGGGGCAGATCCGCTTGAGGCCCATCAGCGCCTCGCCCACCCGCCGGTCCGAGATATGGCCCTCGGCGTCCACGGCGAAGCAGTAGTTCCCGATCCCCGCTCCCGTGGGCCGGGACTGGATCAGCATCAGGTTCACCCCGCGCACCGCGAATTCCTGGAGCAGTTCGAGGAGGGCACCCGGATGATCGTCACCCAGCCACAGCACCACCGAGGTCTTGTCCGCGCCCGTCGGAGCCGCCGGCCGGGCCGGCCGGCCCACGAGCACGAACCGCGTCTCGGCGTTCTCCGCGTCGTGGATCTCCGTGACCAGCGCCTCGAGGCCGTACGTCGCCGCTGCGAACTCCCCCGCGAAGGCGGCGTCGAAGCGGCCCTCCCGCACCAGCCGGGCACCGTCCGCATTGGAGGCCGCCGACTCCCACACCGCCTCGGGCAGATGGGCCCGCAGCCAGTTCCGGACCTGCGGCTGGGCCACCGGGTGGCCCGTGACCGTCTTGATCTCGGAGAGCGCGGTCCCGGGCCGGACGAGCAGGGCGAACGCGATCGGGAGGAGCACCTCGCGGTAGATCATCAGCGGCTCGCCGGAGGCCAGCTCGTCCAGCGTCGCGGTCACCCCGCCCTCGACCGAGTTCTCGATCGGGACGAGCGCGGCGGCCGCCTCCCCGTTCCGCACGGCGTCGAGGGCGGCCGGGACCGAGACCATGGGGACGAGTTCCCGGGTCGCGGCCTCGGGCAGCGTGCGCAGCGCCGCCTCAGTGAAGGTGCCTTCGGGGCCGAGATAGGTGTACCGGGTGGCGGACATGACGTCACCCTAATGGTCGCCGCCGGGGCAGGGAGCCGGGACGGTCGGACGGGGCGGTCAGGCCTCCAGGAGACGCTGGCCCACGTACTCGCCCTCGGCGGGGCCGCCCGGGACCGCGAAGAGCCCGCTCGCCTCGTGGCGGATGAAGGCGGACAGCGCGTCGCCCCGGTCGAGCTTGCGCTGCACCGGGACGAAGCCCCTGAGCGGGTCCGCCTGCCAGCAGATGAAGAGGAGCCCCGCGTCCGGCGTGCCGTCCGGCCCGATCCCGTCGTGGAAGGAGAACGGCCTGCGCAGCATCGCCGCCCCGCCGTTCTGTTCGGGGGCGGAGATCCGGGAGTGGGCGTTGTCGGGGATGACGAGCTTCCCGTCCGGCCCGAGCTTGTTCAGGTCGAGCTCGGTGGTCTCGGAGCCGCCGGTGAGCGGGGCCCCGTCGGACTTCCGGCGCCCGATCACCTTCTCCTGCCGGTCCAGCGGCAGCTTCTCCCAGTCGTCGAGCAGCATCCGGATCCGGCGCACCACCGCGTACGAGCCGCCGGCCATCCACTCCGGTGCGCCGCCCGACCCGGCCGGGACGAAGATCCGCCGGTCGAAGTCCGGGTCGGTGGGCTTCGGATTGCCCGTGCCGTCGACCTGTCCCATCAGGTTCCGGGCGGTCATCGGCTTCGCGGTGGCGCCGGCCGAGCGGTTGAAGCCGTTCATCTGCCAGCGCACCCGGGCCGCGTCCCCCGCGTCCTTCTGGACGGCACGCAGCGCGTGGAAGGCGACGAGCGCGTCGTCGGCACCGATCTGCACCCACAGATCTCCCTCCGAGCGCCGGGGGTCCAGGGCGTCGGAGGAGAAGGCGGGCAGCGGGTCCAGTTCGGCGGGACGGCGCGGGGCGAGCCCGGTGCGGTCGAAGAAGGTGCGGCCGAAGCCGAAGGTGACCGTGAGGGAGGACGGGCCCGCGTCGAGCGCGACTCCGGTGTCCTCGGCCGGGGCCTTGCCCGCCATCAGCACCTTCGCCGTGGCCGACCAGCGGCGCAGCAGGGCAGCGGCCTCCTTGCGCCCGGCGCCCGGGGCGAGGTCGAAGGCGACCAGATGGCCACGGGACTGAAGGGGAGTGGTGATGCCGGCCTGATGTTTCCCGTGAAACATCACCGCGGTCGAGCCGACGGTGGTCAGGGCCGGGGCGCCGCCGGCTCCGGCGGTGTCGTCGGACAGGGCCGCGGAGATCCCGGCCCCACCGGCCGCGCCGGCGACGAGGCCGGCCGCGCCCGCCGTGCCGACGGCGCCGAGCAGGCGCCGCCGGGAGAGATCGAGGTTGTCGCTGTCGGTCACGAGGCTCAGCCGATCTTCACGTTCTTGTCGATGGTGGTCTGGTCGATCTCGGAGGTACGGACGGTCACCTGGATCTTCCAGTCGCCCGGCATCGGGATCTGGACGCCGCTCGCGCTCCAGTGCCCGGTCTGGATCCGGTCGGGGGCGACGGGCAGCGGGCCCACGTTCTTCGCCTCCAGGGTGAGGGCGAGCTTGATCTCGGGGACGTCCAGCGGCTTGCCGTTGGGGCGCTCGACGAAGATGTGGAGCGCGTTGGCACCGGTGCGGCCGGGGTCGAGGCTGAGACGGACGACGCCCTTGCCGTCGACGCCGCCGGTGTCGAAGGGCAGCCGGATGTCGACGGGCCGGTCGGGCACGGCGGCCGGGCCGGAGGCGGTGGCCCGCCCGGCCTCCTCCTCGGTGCGGCCGGGCTCGGTCGAGGTGAGGACGGTGGTCACGGCGAGGAGGACGACGGCGACGGCGGCCTCGGTCAGCACCGAGCGGCGCAGACCGGTCCGCTCGGGGTCGGCGTCCCGCTCCCGCTTGCGCCGGGCGGTGGCGACGGCGGCCCGCTGCCGGGCGAGCTGTGCGGCCCGCGCGGGGTCGACCGCTCCGGCGGCTTCGTCCGAGGACGAAGCCGACTCCTCGGAGGCGTCGGCATCGGAGCCGGCAGCCTCGGAGGCACCGGCCTCGTCTCCGTCGGTCTTGGAGGCATCGGCTTCGACTCCGTCGTTCCCGGCTCCGTCGTTCCCGGCTCCGTCGAGTTCGGCCCCGGCGGCACCGTCTCCGGCCTCGGGCTCTTCCGTTTCCCGTGGTGACGGTTCCGCCAGGCGCTGGGTCCAGCGGCGGGAGATCCAGGCGATGCCGATGAGGACCGCCATGAGGCCGATCTTGACCAGGAGCAGCTGGCCGTAGCGGGTGCCGGTCAGCGCGGACCAGGAGCCGACCTGGCGCCAGGACTGGTAGAGGCCGGTGGCCGCGAGGACGGCCACGGAGCCGAAGGCCACCTTGGAGAAGCGCTCGACGGCGGAGCGCTCGACGGACGGCGCCCGGTAGAGGGCGACGAGGAGCACGGTGAGGCCCCCGAGCCAGGCGGCGACGGCGAGGAGGTGCAGGACGTCGACGGGCATGGCGACGCCCGGCTGGAGGCCGGTCGAGGCGTGCTCGGCCAGGGCCCAGGTCCCGGCGATGCCGGCGGCGACGACGGTGCCGCCGACGACGAGTCCGAAGGCGAGGTCCTTCTTCTCCTTCGGGTCGGTGCGGCGGGCGTAGGCGCCGAAGAGAACGGCCACGAACAGCGCGGCGGCGCCGAGCAGCAGCAGCCGGGAGGTGAGGGCGGCGCCGGTCTTCGTCTCCAGGACGGTCTTCAGGCCGGCCAGGTCGAAGGCGTCGGAGAGCTTCCCGGAGCCGGTGTACGGGGAGCGCAGGAGCAGCATCGCCAGGGTGGCGCCGGTCAGGGTCAGCCAGCCCCGGACCACGGTCTGCTGGACGGGGCGGACGCTCGCGCCGCGCGGCCAGCAGGCCAGGACGAAGGCGCCGCCGCCGACGAGGACGGCGAATCCGGCGTACGAGAGGTAGCGGGCGATGCCGTACAGGGCGCCGACGAGGCCGCCGCCGGGCGCCTGGTCGGACAGGGCGACGGAGGTCGTGGAAGGAGCTCCGATGGAGAAGGTGAAGGCACCGGCGACGGGGTGGCTGTCGGCCGAGACGGCCTGCCAGGCCACGGTGTACGTGCCGTCGGGCAGTCCGGCGCGGAGTCCCACGCCGTACCGGACGACGGAGCCGCTGCACAGGTCGCGTATCTCGCCGGTGTCGGCCCGTCGGCCCGCCGGGTCGAGGACCCGGATGGAGTCGGCGCTCATGGCGACCTGTTCGGAGAAGGTCAGGTTGACCTCCTTGGGGGCGACGGCGACCACCGCCCCGTCCTTCGGGTCGCTGCCGGTGAGCGCCGCGTGCGCGGAGGCGGGGGCGGCGCCGGCGAGCAGCGTGCCGAGCAGCGCGGCCGCGAGGATCAGCAGCCGGGCCAGGGCGTTGCCGAGGCGCGGGGCGGTGGTTGTCATCTCTGTGTCACTCCGTCAACGAGCTCAGTGCTGCTGCGGGTTGTGGTTGGGTGCTTCGACGGGAAGGTCGACCTTGATGGGGTCGGACTTCTCGAAGTGCAGCTCGATGCTGACCTTGTCGCCCTGCTTGGGCTTCGACTTCAGCTCCATGAACATGATGTGGTTGCCGCCGCGTTCGAGGTTCAGCTCGCCGTTCGCGGGGATGTCGAAGGACTTCACCTCCTGCATCTTCTGGTCCTTCGTCTCGTGGATCGTGACGTCGTCCGAGAGCGGGCTGGTGACGGAGGTCAGCTTGTCCGCCGTGTCGCCGTCGTTCTTGATGGTGAGGAAGCCGCCGGCCATGTCCATCACCGGCTGGGGCATGAACGCGCCGCTGACCTCCAGGTCGGGCTTGCTCTCGGAGGACGAGCACCCGGTCAGCGCGAGCGCGGCGGCGAGCGCCACGGCGGCGGACAGGGCGGTGGTGCGGCGGGTCACGGGTTCTCCCCCTT
The DNA here is from genome assembly GCF_055582805.1 of Streptomyces sp. NPDC107498. Lineage (NCBI taxonomy): Bacteria > Bacillati > Actinomycetota > Actinomycetes > Kitasatosporales > Streptomycetaceae > Streptomyces > Streptomyces sp. NPDC107498. Next base: position 119,122 of record NZ_JBVJPE010000015.1, read on the forward strand.
GATGATCTTCGGCAGGTCCTTGGCGTAGTCGTCGACGGTCGTGTCCTCGCCGTACAGGACGTAGCCCTGGTCGGTGGTGGGCGAGAAGGCGATCACCTGGGCTCCGTGCATGGAGACGACCGAGCCGTCCTTCTCCTTCTTCGGCGGGTCGATGCCGATGCCGATCTGCCGGGCCCCCGCCTGGATGGCGGGGAAGTCGCCGGTGAGACCGGTGAAGGAGGGGTCGCCGGCGGCGGGCAGCCACTTGGCGAGCTCGGCGGAGGTGTCCCGCTCGGGGTCCGTGGTGACGAAGACGACCTGGAGCTTGTCCTGGTCGGCCTTGGGGAGCTTCTTCTTGGCGATGGCGATGTTGCTCATCGTCAGGGGGCAGACGTCGGGGCAGTGCGTGTAGCCGAAGTAGATGAGCGTCGGCTTGCCCTTGGTCCGCTCCCGCAGGTCGTACTTCTCGCCCTTGGTGTCGGTGAGGACGAGCGCGGGCTTGGTGAACGGCCGGTCGAGGACGGTGGCGGCCCTGGTGGAGTCGGTGACGCCGGAGATCTCGGCGACCGCCGAGCCGGAGCCCGAGGGCTTGTCGTCGCCGAGGCCGACGGCGGCGGTGATGCCGAGCGCGGCGACGATCGCGACGGCCGCGATCACCAGCGGCGTGCGCCGCCCGGGACGGGCCGTGGCCGTCCCGGGCGTCTTCTCTTCAGACATGGTGCTTCTTCCGGATCGGGTGGGGCGCGGCCGTCAGGCCGAGCGGCGGCGGCCGGCGAGGACGCCGAAGGCGACGCCCGCGACACCGACGAGGATGCCGACGCCGCCGAGGACACGGGCCGTGTTGTCGGTGGCGGAGGACGCGGCGGCGGTCTCCTGGTGGTCGGCGGACTTGTCGTCGTGTCCGGCCTTCTCGTCGGCGGAGGCGGAGGCGGACGGAGCGGCGGCGCCGTGGTGGTCGGCGGAGGCGGCGGAGAGCTTCAGGACGGGGGCCGGGTTCTGCGGCTCCTCCGCACCCTCCTTCTGCTCCTCGATCCAGCGCACGACCTCCTTGTTGTCGTACGTCTGGATCGCCTTGAGGACCAGCTCGTCGGTGTCCTCCGGCAGCTGGCCGAGGGAGAGCGGGAACTGCTGGAACTGGCCGGGGCCGATCTTCGAGCCGTCGGCGGTCCAGGTGACCTTGGAGACGGCCTCGTTGATCTTCTTGCCGTGCAGCTCCAGCGGCTTGTCGAGCTTGCTCTTGGTGACCTCGGCCTTCCAGCCGGGGATGGGCTGCGGCATGACGGAGGCCAGCGGGTGGTCGAGCGGGAAGTTGACCTCCAGCTTCACGGTGGAGGCGTTGTCGCGCTCGTTCGGGACCTTGACGTTGACGGTCGCGTAGCCGCCCTTGGCCGCCTCGCCCTGCGGCTGCACGCCGACGTGCGCGAAGGCGGTGCCGGACAGCAGCACCACGGAGGAGAGGGCGATGCCGCCGGCGAGGGCGGCGCGGGTGGCGGTGACGCGGGAAACGTTCATGGCGGAAGACACTCCAGCTCGAAGAGAGGTGAGAAGGTCCGGCGCGCCGGGGGACGGAGATCCGCCCAGGCGTGCGGACGAGCACGGCCCGCTCACGTCGAGCGGTCCGCGTCAGGCTGCGAGGACGCAGTCGGCGGCCGGGGGGCCGCGCCTGATCACCGTGTGCTGAAGGGCCTCGGCCACCGGCGGCGGCGAGGAGTCGAGGGGTGCCCGGAGGATCCGCCGCGGCCCCGTGCCCGGCGCCGACGGAAGTCCGGCGAGCAGGGCCCGTACGAGACGGAGCGCGGCGCGCAGGGAGCGCACGAGGGCGCACTCGGCGAGCTCGGTCGCGCCCTGTCCGGAGAGCTCCACGAGCCGGCCGAGGGCGTGGTCGCCCCGGCGCAGCAGCCAGCCCGTGGCCAGGGCGGCCAGGAGGTGGCCGAGGAGCATGGGCAGGCCGGGCAGCAGTTCACCGGCGGGTGCGGTCGCTCCGGCGGCCAGGTGTCCCATGTGGGCGTGCGCGTCGGCCGGGTCGAGCCCGGCGTCGGTGATGATCCGGGTGGCGTCGGCGGGGCTGAGGGAGGCGGTGCCCGCCCCGCAGACCAGCCGGGCGGCCATCCGGACCAGGGCGTCGTCGGCCTGGTCGCTCAGGGCGAGCTGACGCTGTCCGAGTCCGAAGAGGACGTGCAGGCCGAGCTGCCCGCCGGCGAGGGCACCGACGACGAGGCCGAGGGAGCGCGCGCGGCCGGCGAGGAGGACGGCGACCCCGAAGACGCCGAGGAATCCGGCGACGAGTGTCCACAGGGCGATGCCCGCGCAGGCGGCGAGGGCGTGTCCCAGCGCGGACAGCACGACGCAGACCGCGGTGAACACCGCGGCCCTCAGCAGCCGTGGAGCGAGCGCGGGGGCATTCATGGCGGGCCCATCATCGCACCCTGCGCGCCCTCGCCATGAGGCAGGTCCGGAAGGTCGTTCTTGAGCGCCTTCGGGGCGAGACGGGCCGACCACCGGGGTGGCGTACGGCCGGCCACCAGGGTGCGTAGGGCCGACCGTCGAGATGACGTACGGCCGTCCGTCGAGCCGGCGTACAGAGGTGACATACACCGGCGCACCCACCCGGTGCATCCGCCGAACGAGCGCTCTTGACGCCCCGGAGTGCTTACGGAGCGTCCGCTCCGGCAATACGTATCGGTATGTCGAGCCGCTGCCGGGAGGCTGGAGCATGAGCATCTGGTGGTCACTCCATCTGCGGCGCGAGGCCGCGAGCGTGCCGCTCGCGCGAAGGCTTCTGCTGGGCACGATGGAGACGGCGGGTGTCGATCCCGACGTGTCGTACGAGTTGTCGGTCGCGCTGACCGAGGCGTGTGCCAACGCCGTCGAGCACGGCGGCGGAGCCGGCGCACGGGAGCCGGGCGGGGCGTACCGGGTGACGGCGTACCTGGACGGCGAGACGTGCCGGATCGAGGTGGCGGACTCGGGTCCGGGCTTCCCCGGCGCCGCGGCGCCGGCCGTCCCGTCGGACGAGGCCGAGCACGGCCGGGGGATGCGCCTGATCGAGGAACTGGCCGATCACGTGCAGTTCGGCAACCGCTCGGGCCGGGGCGGCGCCGTGGTCAGCTTCGACAAGATCCTGAAGTGGCGGGACAGCCCGTCGCTCCTCATGGCGTGAGACCACGGCGAAGGGCCCCCGCCGGTCGGTCGACGGGGGCCCTTCGGTTCCAACGTACGCGGAGTTCAGCCCTTCAGCGCGGCCATCCACGCCTCGACCTCGTCGGCGCGGCGCGGCAGCGCGTCCGAGAGGTTCCGGTTGCCGTCCTCCGTGACGAGGATGTCGTCCTCGATCCGGACGCCGATGCCGCGGTACTCCTCCGGCACCGTCAGGTCGTCGGCCTGGAAGTACAGACCGGGCTCGACGGTCAGGCACATGCCCGGTTCGAGGGTGGTGTCCACGTACATCTCGGTGCGCGCGGCGGCGCAGTCGTGGACGTCCATGCCGAGCATGTGACCGGTGCCGTGCAGGGTCCAGCGGCGCTGGAGGCCGAGCTCCAGGACGCGGTCGACCGGGCCCTCGACGAGGCCCCACTCGACGAGCTTCTCGGCGAGGACGCGCTGGGCGGCGTCGTGGAAGTCGCGGTAGGCGGCGCCGGGCTTCACCGCGGCGATGCCGGCCTCCTGCGCCTCGTACACGGCGTCGTAGATCTTGCGCTGGATCTCGGTGTACCGGCCGTTGATCGGCAGGGTGCGGGTGATGTCGGCGGTGTAGAGCTCGTTCGTCTCCACGCCGGCGTCGAGCAGCAGCAGGTCGCCGGAGCGGACGTCGCCGTCGTTGCGGACCCAGTGCAGGGTGGTGGCGTGCGGTCCGGCGGCGCAGATGGAGCCGTAGCCGATGTCGTTGCCCTCGACGCGGGCGCGCAGGAAGAACGTGCCCTCGATGTAGCGCTCGCTGGTGGCCTCGGCCTTGTCGAGGACCTTGACGACGTCCTCGAAGCCGCGGGCGGTCGAGGCGCAGGCCTTCTCCAGCTCGGCGATCTCGAAGGAGTCCTTGACGAGGCGGGCCTCGGAGAGGTAGACGCGCAGCTCTTCGTCGCGCTCGGCGGTGACCTTGTCGGTCAGCGCGGCCTCGATGCCGGCGTCGTGGCCGCGGACGGCGCGGACGGGGCCGGTGGCCTCCGCGAGGGCGGCGGCGAGCTCGCGGACGTCCTTCGCCGGGACGCCGAGGAGCCGCTCGGCCTCGGCGAGGGAGTGGCGGCGGCCGACCCACAGCTCGCCCTGGCCGTCGAGCCAGAACTCGCCGTTCTCGCGGTCGGAGCGCGGCAGCAGGTAGATCGTGGCCTCGTGGCCGTCCTCCACCGGCTCCAGGACGAGGACGCCGTCCTGGGTCTGGTCGCCGGTGAGGTACGCGTACTCGGTGGAGGCGCGGAAGGCGTACTCGGTGTCGTTCGACCGGGTCTTCAGCTTTCCGGCGGGGATCACCAGGCGCTCGCCCGGGAAGCGGGCGGAGAGCGCGGCGCGGCGCGCGGCGGTCTCGTCGGCCTGCGCGATCGGCGCGAGGTCGTGCAGCTCGGTGTCGGCCCAGCCGGACCGCATGTTCTCGGCGAGCTCGTCGGACACGCCCCCGTACAGCCCGTTCTTGCGCTGCTTGATCGGCTGCTCTTCGGTCTCGGTCTCTTCCGGGGTCTCCGGGGTGAGCTCCTCGGCCACGGGTCTGCCTCCTCTTGGTACGACACTGAACCCCCACCATCGTACGGTCGTACGGAAGGGGGCCCAGGGCCGGAAGACCCATTACCGGAGCGTCACATTCCGGTCACTCGAAACGGGCAGCGGGACTCACCCGAAACGGGCAGCGGGACTCACCCGAAGCGGGCGGCGGGGCTCACTCGAAACGGGTGGCGGGGCTCACTCGAAGCGGGCGGCGAGCAGGACCACGTCCTCGCCGTCCACGTCGGGGTCCGGGCCCTCGGGGAACAGGGCCCGCAGGACGTGGTCGGCGACGGCGCCCGGGTCGCCCCGGTCCGCCCTCGGCACGCCCGCGGCGGCCGCGTGGAGCCGCGCGAAGGCCCGGTCCGTGGCGTCGCCGGTGCGCCGCAGCAGCCCGTCCGTGTAGAGAAGCACCGTTTCTCCGGGCGCGAGGGACAGCTCCACGCTCGGCGCCTCCCAGCAGGAGAGCATCCCGAGCGGGGCCGACAGGGAGGTCTCGACGAACTCGGTGCGGCGGTCGCCGAGGACCAGCGGCGGGGCGTGCCCGGCGCCGGCGAGGACGATCCGGCGCTGCGCGGGCTCGGCGTAGGCGAAGAGGGCGGTCGCCGAGCGGGCGGGTTCGGTGATCCGGAGCAGGAGCTCCAGGTCGGAGAGGACGGCGACGGGGTCCTCGCCCTCCATCACGGCGTACGCCCGCAGGGAGGCGCGCAGCCGGCCCATGGCGGCCAGCGCGCTGGGCCCGGTGCCGGAGACGGAGCCGACGGCCAGACCGAGGGCGCCGTCGGGCAGCGGCAGCGCGTCGTACCAGTCGCCGCCGCCCAGCGGGCCGGTGCGGTGGCGGGCGGCGAGCTGGACGCCGGGGACGCGCGGGAGACGGCTGGGGAGCAGCTCCTCGGCGACGGTGGCGACCTGGGCGCGGGCGCGCTCGACCTGGAGGAGCCGGGCGAGGTGCTCGGTGGCGAAGCGGCCGTAGAGCCCGATGAGGTGGCGCTGCCGTTCGGTGGGTTCGGCGGGCTCGTCGTAGAGCCAGACGGCCGCGCCGAGCCGGCCGGCCTCCTCGGTGGCGAGGGGCAGGGCGTAGCTGGCCGCGTAGCCGAGGCGGGCGGCGACCTCGCGGTGGCGCGGGTCGAGGCCCTCCTCCGTACGGACGTCGCGGATGGCGATCGGGTCGGGGACGCGCTCGGGGTGACCGGGGTCGGGGAGGCCGTCGAGGAGGCGGCCGTAGCTGCCGGCGTCGCGCGGGACGGTCTCGATGGTGCCGAGGTCGGCGTGGGCGAGGCCGAGGCCGATGGTGCCGGTGGGGCCGCGGCCGTCGGCCGGTTCGAGGACGGACAGGCCGCGGCGGGCGCCGACGAGGGCGGCGCCGGCGTCGAGCACCTCGCGGAGGGCCTCGTCGAGGGAGGCGGTCCTGATGAGGCGCTCGGTGAGTTCGTGGAGGGTGGTGAGGTCGGAGACCCAGCAGGCCAACCGGTCCTGGATCAGGGCCCCGGGGGGAAGGGCGGCGTCCGCGGGGCCCGCCGCAGCGGGCACCCCGGGGAGGGGCGGCGTAGTGTGCGGGGGCCCGGGAACCGTGGAATCGATTCCAGCCACTTTCGGCATGCGTGGAGCGCTCATGGCAGTCGGCTTTCCGACCGGTGCGTTTGACGCCATAGCATCGCAAACCCCCATGTCAATCTGAGCCGCTCGATGCATCCACATGTACACGCACAAGAGGAACGATGTCCAGCATTGTCCCCACGGGACTTGTGGTGTCCGTGAGGTCGTGCGAGAGGGTTGAAGTACGCGGGAAGTTGGCCGAAAATTGCCTCCGGTGTGCACCTTTTGCGGTCGACTGGCGTCGTTTGAAAGCGCGTCATTCCAAGCGTGCTGGGTACGTAATCGGTGACAGGCAGGGGCAGTTGGCACCGCCCCGGAACGTGACGCGGAACCCCGGCGTCTTTCCCGCCGCAGGCCGCAACCCGTCACCGAGTGGCGGGGAACGTGTTCTGACCCGCTCCGGCTCTGACCTGGCTCCACCCGGTTCCCCCGGGATCCATCCGGCACCGGCCCGGCCCGCCCCGCTCCTCGGGGGGCCGGCTCCCCGCCGACCCGGCACGCGCTGATACGCACGGTGAAGATTTCTGCACATGGTGTGATGTGGATTCGGCGTTCAACGGAAAGGAACGAGCGCTCATGCGCGAGATCCTCGGAAGGCGACGCAGGCTCCGGTTCCGGCGCAAGGAGAGGACCGCCCGGCTCGACGCCGCGGTCGCCTTCGCGGTCGACTGGAACTGGCCCGTCCTGCCGGGCGCGAGCCTGAGAGCGACGACCCGTACGGCCACGGGAGCAACCTGCTCCTGTCCCGACCCCGACTGCGTGGTGCCCGGCGCGCACCCCTACGACCCCGGGCTGCTCGCGGCCACCACGGACGAGCGCATGGTCCGCTGGTGGTGGACCCGGCGCCCGGACGCCCCGGTGGTCCTCGCCACGGGCGGCCGGGCGCCCTGCGCGGTCAGCCTCCCCGCCGTCGCCGGGGCGCGGGCCCTCGCCGCGCTCGACGCGGTGGGCATGCGGCTCGGCCCGGTGGTGGCGACCCCGACCCGGTGGTCGATCCTCGTCGCCCCGTACGGACTCGAACGGCTGGGCGAGCTGCTGTACGCGAAGGACAGCGTGCCCAGCTCGCTGCGGTTCCACGGCGAGGGCGGCTACCTGCTGCTTCCGCCGTCGGTCGCGGGGACCGGACAGGTCCGCTGGGAGCGGGAACCGCTCGCCGGCTCGGCCCGGCCGTGGCTGCCCGACGTGGAGGCGGTGGTCGACGCCCTGGTCGAGGCGAGCACGAGCACGCCGGGCGGCGGGAGCCGGCTGGCGTACTGAGCGCGGGCGCGCGAGGTACGTCCGTTCACCCGAACGGGTGCGTCCCGGCCCGACTCGCAGGGGAAACGGGCGCGCGACCGGCCGCGCGCCCGGATCCCGCCGCTATGTTCACCCCACCGTTCCAGATCTCCAGATCTCCGGATCTCCAGCCGAGCAGGAGCAGGTGGGTCCCATGAGCCCGGTGAACCTCCGTGTGGTCGGACTCGGGGCCGCCGTCACGGTCGCCGTCCTGCTGCCCCTCGTCGCGACGGCGAGACCGACGGGGGACCCCGCACGGCCGGCCGGTGCTGCTGCCGCGGGGGACGCGAAGCCCGGGGACCTGCTCGGGGAGCTCGGCGCGGGGCTCCGTACGCCGGCCTCCGTCCCTCCCGCCCGTGCCTCCGCGGCCCCGGCGGCCACCGTGCCTCCCGCCGTTCCCGAGCGCGTCACGCGCTGTGGGCCGGAACTCGCCTCCCCGGAGGGGGCCGAGGCGCAGACCTGCGTCCTGAGCGAGGAGCGCGAGGTCTGGGCGCGCACGTACTACCGGAACGCCACGGGTCGACAGTTCGACGCGTTTCTGACCCTCATGGGCCCCGGCGGACGGACCGTACAAGTGCGTTGCCCGGTCCCGGCGCAGGACGAACCGGGGACCTGCGAAACGCCGGGGGAGCGCGCTCGCGGCGCGGTCACGGCGTATACGGCGGTCGCGGAATTCGCGGGAACGGGCGAGGGGGACGCCACTCCGCTGCTGCTCCGCGCGGGAAGCAACACGGCGGACGGCGAAGGAAGTTGAGCGTCGAACGCCCCGGCGCTGCCGGAGGCGGACATGGAAAGGCCCGGTCGCTGGCGACGGGGGATGCACCAGCGACCGGGCTTCAAGAACGGTAACAAGAGATCTGCGGTTCGCAAATTCGATCTCGGTTATTCGGACAGGGATTTATCCGTCCGAGGACCCTTCTTGTGGCGGAAGTCACCGACCGGTCGGTCTGTCGGTCACCGATACCACCTGGGGTATCAGCTGAGAGTCACCTGACGGTTGGTGAGGCCGCCGCGCGCCCGGCGCTCCTCCGCCGTCAGCGGGGCGTCCGAGGCGAGCGCCGCGGCCAGTCGCTCGGCGAACTCGGCCGCCGGCTTCTCGCAGTCCTCGGCGGTCATCGAGGACGGCAGGTCCCACACCGGCACCATCAGGCCGTGGGCCCGGAAGGAGCCGACGAGCCGGGTGTCCGTGCCGAGCGAGGTGCCCTCGCCGGCCTGGAGGCGGGCGAGCGCGTCGAGGAGCTTCTCCTCCGGGTGCGGCATGACCCAGCGGAGGTGGTTCTTGTCCGGAACCTCGCACCAGTACGCGGAGTCGACGCTCGTCAGCTTCACGGTCGGGATCGCCGCCGCGTTGGCCCGCTCCAGGGAGGCCGCGACCTCAGGGTCCGCGCCGTCCGCGGACTGCGGGATCCAGAACTCGAAGCCCGTGTGGACCTCCGGGACGAACGGGGCGTCCGCGTCGAGCAGCTCCTGCAGGCGGGTCCCCTCGGCCGGCACGCGCCGGGCGGGGATCGGGGTGCCCGGCTCCGCCTCCAGGGCGCGCTGGAGGGTGTCGGCGAGGTCGCGGGCCAGGTCGCCGGAGGTGGAGTCGTTCTGCAGGGCGAGCAGGACGGAACCGTCGTCGCGGCGGAGTGCCGGCCACGCCATCGGCAGCACGGTCGCGAGCGTCACCGACGGCACGCCCTCCGGCAGCCCGCCCTTCAGGGTGAGCGGCACGGTGGCGGCCGGCACCAGCTCGCGCAGCGCGACCCAGTCGCACTCGCCGGGCAGGCCCTCGAAGGGGCGCTGGACGAGCTCGGTCACGGCGTGCGCGGCGGCCCGGCCGTGACACGCCTTGTAGCGGCGGCCGGAACCGCACGGGCACGGCTCGCGCGCGCCGACGACCGGGATCTCTCCGCTCGTGACCTGTGCCTGGCCGGTCCTGCCGGCCTTCGTCTGGGGGCGCTTCTTGGCCATGGTGTGGCTTTCTCCCGATCGCGGCTGTGCTGTCTGCGGTGCTGTACCGGGCGCGAGCCTAGCCGCACCGGGCCCCGGGGCCGTTCAGGCGGGGCGGCACGAGGACCGGGGCGAACGGGCTCCGCCGGGAGGCGGCGCCGCTGCCGCCCCCGACGCCGGTCCTCAGTCCAGATCGTCGTACGCGTCGAGGAAGTCGAAGCCCGAGCCGCCGCCGACGCGCGTGGCGAAGTCCTCGCGACGGTGTCCCTCGGTGACGACCACCCAGACGGTGACCTCGCCGGTCGCGCTGTCCCGCACGCCCCAGTCCCGGGCCAGTGCTCCGATGATGTTCAGCCCGCGGCCGCCCCGCGCGGTGACCGAGGGCGTCGACGGGACGGGCCGGGTCGGGCCGCCCCCGTCGGTCACCTCGACCCGCAGGCCGCCGCCCGGGTCGACCCGCCAGGCCGCCCGCACATCGCCTTCGCCCCGCTCCGCGTGGTTCAGCGGCCTGCCGTACCGGCAGGCATTGCTGAGCAGTTCGGAAAGGATCAGCACCGCGTCGTCGACGACCGATTCGGACACCCCGCTGCGGTACAGCTCGTCCCGCATCCGGTGTCGCGCCTCACCCACGCCCGCAGGACCATGGGGTACGGCCATGCTCGACGACGTGGGCACCTCCTGTGCCACCACCAACGCCACCCCCGAGACCTCCTTTGCCCCACGCCACGGTGTGAATGCCCCCATGGCCTGGACCGGAAACCGGCCAATCCGTGTGGGATGAGGCACTCGTGACGATCGCGTACGCACGGAACGCGCCGGGGCACGCCCCGTAAGGCCTGTTGTCCCTGTGGCGCATGGGGAACGAGTGACGGAAGAGGTGCCCCGGCGCCGTTCAGCCGCGGCCCAACTGGGCGAGCACCTGCTTCGGGCGGTTGGTGATGATCGCGTCCACGCCGAGGCGTTCGCAGAGCTCGACGTCCTCCGCCTCGTCCACCGTCCAGACGTGGACCTGGTGCCCGGCCTTCTGGAGCCTCAGGATCACGGCGGGGTGGTGCCGGACGATCCGGATGGACGGGCCCGCGATGCGCGCGCCCGAGGGCAGCCGGCCGTCGCGCAGCCGGGGCGAGACGAACTGGGCGAGCGAGACGGTGGGCAGCGTCGGCGCGGCGGCGGCGATCCGGTACAGGGAACGGGCCGAGAAGCTCATGACGCGCACGGGGGACTCGGCGGGGGACGCGGGCGCGTCCAGGCCGAAGCGCTTGAGGAGCTGGAGCAGCCGCTCCTCGACCTGGCCCCGCCAGCGGGTGGGGTGCTTGGTCTCGATGGCCAGCTCGACCCGGCGGCCGGCGTCGGAGACCAGCTCCAGGAGCCGTTCCAGGGTGAGGACGGAGGTGGATCCGGGATCCCGCCGGTCGGGGATCTCCTTGGAGTCGTCCCGGCCCTTCCAGGTGCCGAAGTCGAGGGCGGTGAGATCGGCGAGTTCGAGCGCGGAGACGGCGCCGCGGCCGTTCGAGGTGCGGTCGACGCGCCGGTCGTGGACGCAGACGAGGTGGCCGTCGGCGGTGAGCCGGACGTCGCACTCCAGGGCGTCCGCGCCGTCCTCGATGGCCTTCACATAGGCGGCGAGGGTGTGTTCCGGGGCGTCCTCCGATGCTCCGCGGTGGGCGACGACCTGGAGGGGGACGCGGTTCGGGTGCTGCCGTGCGTGGGTCACCGCGACATGGTGCCATTGGCGGGGCGGTGCGGGCACCCCGAGAGCTGTCCGTTCTGTCCGTATATAAAGGATGGGGTGCGAACGCACAGCTCCGCCTTACAGCGGCCTGACGTCCGGTGGGAAAAGCTGGTGCAGCACCCTGGAGCCCCTACGTACCCCCCATCCCGCGCAGTCAACGAGGAGAGCGAGCTGTGAGCACCGAGAACGAGGGCACGCCGGTTCCGGCGGACCCGGCTGCCCCCTCCGCCCCTCCGACGGTTCCCGTGCCTCCGACGTCGACGGAGAGGCCGGCGGGCGTGACGTCCCCGGAGACCTCCCCGCCCCCGGCGGCGTCCCCGCAGACGCCCCCGGCGGCGTCCCCGGAGGCGGACGCGCCGACGGCGGTCCAGCCGACGGTTCCGGCCGCGGCCCCGGCGGCTCCGCAGGCGGCCCCGGACCAGACCCACGCCCACGCCCACCCCCACGCCCACGCCCCCGCCTCCGCCGGCGGTTGGCCGCCGCCCCCGCCGGCCGTCCCGGCCTGGGGCGCCCCGCACCCCCCCGCGCCCCCCGCGGCGCCGCGCAGGCGGACCGGCGGCCTCGTGGCGGCCGTGCTCGTCGCCTCGCTCGTCGCGGGCGGCATCGGCGGCGGCATCGGCTACTGGGCGGCCGAGCGCGGCGACAACGGCTTCAGCTCGACCACGGTCTCCTCCGGCCAGGCCCCGGCCTCCTTCAAGCGCGAGCCGGGGACGGTCGCGGCGGTCGCCGCGAAGGCCCTGCCGAGCGTGGTCACCATCCAGGCGAAGGCCGGCGGCCAGGGGGACGAGGGCGGTACGGGCACGGGCTTCGTCTACGACCAGGAGGGCCACATCGTCACCAACAACCACGTGGTGGCGTCGGCGGCGGACGGCGGCACGCTGTCCGTGACGTTCCCGGACGGCAAGGCGTACGACGCGGAGGTCGTCGGCCGGGCCGAGGGTTACGACGTGGCGGTCATCAAGCTGAAGGACGCGCCGAAGGGGCTGACGCCGCTGCCGCTCGGGGACTCCGACAAGGTGGCGGTCGGCGACTCGACGATCGCGATCGGCGCCCCCTTCGGCCTGTCGAACACGGTGACGACGGGCATCGTCAGCGCCAAGAACCGCCCGGTCGCCTCGGGCGACGGCTCCGGCGGCGGCAACTCGTACATGAGCGCGCTGCAGACGGACGCCTCGATCAACCCGGGCAACTCCGGCGGACCGCTGCTCGACGCGAGCGGCGCGGTGATCGGCATCAACTCGGCCATCCAGTCGACCAGCGGCGGCTTCGGCCAGTCCCAGGCGGGCTCGATCGGCCTGGGCTTCGCGATCCCGGTCAACCAGGCGAAGAACGTGGCGCAGCAGCTGATCAAGACGGGCAAGCCGGTGTACCCGGTGATCGGCGCGACCGTGAACATGAACGAGAAGGGCCAGGGCGCGACGATCGCCGGACAGGGCACCGGCGGGACGCCCCCGGTCACGCCCGGCGGCCCGGCGGCGAAGGCGGGCCTGAAGGCCGGCGACGTGATCACGGGCTTCGACGACCACCAGATCGACAGCGGGCCGAGCCTGATCAGCGAGATCTGGACCCACAAGCCGGGCGACTCGGTGAAGATCACCTACGAGCGTGACGGCAGGACCGCCACGGCCACCGTCGTCCTCGGGGAGCGCACCGGCGACAGCTGACGGACCCGACCGGACTTCCCTGCCCGCGCCTCCCAGCCGGTAGGCTGTAGCCGCTCCGCCCCAGGTGGACCGGGGCGCGGGTGGGTTGCCCGAGCGGCCTAAGGGAACGGTCTTGAAAACCGTCGTGGCGCGAGTCACCGTGGGTTCAAATCCCACACCCACCGCTTGCAGGTCAGAGAAGCGGCACGTCAGAGGGCGGGCTCCGGATTCTGGGGCCCGCCCTCCGCGTGCGCCGTACGGGTGCCGACCCGCCCGGTCAGGGGTGGGTGCGGGTCTGCGGGTTGTTCAGGCAGAGGGCGATGTTGCGGACGGCCGCGGTGAGTTCCTCGATCACCCGGGCCGCCTGTTCCGCGTTGTGGAAGGCCGGGCGCTCCGTGAGGGTGCGGCTCAGTTCCTCCGCGGCCCGGACGGCGGGGCCGGCAGGGCCGCTGTCCCCGGCGGGCGCGACGGCGGGGACCGCGCTCTGCGCGGGTGCGGGTGAAGGCGCGGGTGCGGGCGCGGGCGGGTTCTGGGCCGCGGTCACGGGCACGGGCGTGGGCACGACCGAGGGCGGTGCGGGCGGCGGCGGGGCCGAGGGGTACGGCTCGGGCTCCGTCCGGTAGTCCTCGAAGGACGGTGAGAAGGTGCCGGAGCCGATGGCCAGGGAGGTGTGCGCCTCCTCCGGGGAGTGCGGGGCCGCGGCGGGGTCCTGCCCGTGCTGCGGGACCGGTCCGAGCACCGGGGGCCGGGACCGGCGGGCCCGGGGCAGGACGAAGTGGTCGAAGCCGGGGAACGCCGGGGGAGCGGGGTGGGCGGCGGGCTGGGCGTACTCGCTCTGCCACTGCGCGCGGTAGTACTCCACCTGGTCCTCGCAGGAGGAACGGGCGTGGAAGACCGCGGTGTTGTCGCCCAGGTCCGGGTACCAGAGGTTGGGGCCGGGGAAGCGTACGGTCCGCATCCGCGGCTTGATCTCCTCGGCGCACCCCATGCAGCAGCCCTCCGGCACGATGAGCGGGACGCCGCCGCTCTGCTCGGGGCGGCGGGGGCCGCCCTCCGGGCGGTACTCGCCGTGGTGGCAGGGCGGCAGTTCGCCGCAGGCCCGGCAGACGGCGTAGTGCTCGGGGAGGACCTGCCAGTCGTGGCTGGCGGGTGCGCACCAGTGCTTCGCGGCCGACCGGGGCAGGTTCTCGTCGCGCAGTACCAGGACCACCGGGCGCCTGTAGAACTCGGCGCGTTCGGGGGCCGGTTTGACCGTCTGGTTCTCGGCCCGCCGCAGTTCGTTGGCGTGCCACCACAGCTCGACGTGGTCGCGCCAGGCCTTCTCGTAGGATTCCGGCCAGTGGTTGCCCGGATAACCGGTGATGTCCAGGACGCGCCACGCCTGCCGGTCGAGCACGACGATGGATCCGGCCTGGAGTCGCAGATGTGTTCCCTTGACGCCCTCGTCCGGCCAGTCATGGCGGCCGATGCGGGTGGGCTGGTCTGGGAGCCACCTGCGAATCTGCATGACACGCTCCTCGGCAACGAAACTTCGTAGTTTCAAGTGGGGCAGTAGGTGACATTCTGAACAATTTAGGCGTCGGGTTGGGGTTAGACACGCGCACACCCCTGAGCGATTGAAGGCCGGAAACGCCTTCTGTGCCGGGTATTTAGCTTCCGCGGCCCGACGAGTGCCTCCGGGAGCCCTCTCCTCCGGGGCGGCGGTTCGGTACCCGTCCACCAGGCCCCCACACTCACCCGTACGTGTGACGGCGCTTTCACCGGGTCATCCCGTACGTATGGATCGCTCCGCGTCCGGGCCGCCCGTGGCCCCGGACGGGGGTTCCCGCTCCGGGGAGGTGGTAAAAGCGGTGCCGCCCGGAGGGCGGGGGCATAGGGTCCGGGAAACCACGGAGACAGGGGTCGGGATCGGGATGCGGATCGTGCTCGTCCAGGGGGACATCACCGCCGAGGCGGTCGACGCGGTGGTCAACGCGGCGAACTCCTCGCTGCTCGGCGGGGGCGGGGTCGACGGGGCCGTTCACCGGAAGGGCGGGCCGGAGATCCTCGCGGCCTGCCGGGAGCTGCGGAGCGCGCACTACGGCAGGGGGCTGCCGACCGGGCGGGCCGTCGCGACCACGGCCGGGCGGCTGCCGGCCCGGCACGTGATCCACACGGTGGGACCGGTGTGGTCCCGCGACGAGGACCGCTCGGAGCTGCTCGCCTCCTGCTACCGCGAAGCGCTGAGGGTGGCCGACGGACTGGGGGACCGCACGGTCGCGTTCCCGGCCGTCTCCACCGGCGTCTACGGCTGGCCGATGGACGACGGCGCCTGGATCGCCGTGGAGACCGTACGGGCCGCCGAGACCGAGGTGGAGGAGGTCCGCTTCGTCCTCTTCGACGCGACCGCGTACGCCGCCTTCGAAGCCGCCCTCGCGCGTGAGGGAGGGTCCGGCGGGTCGGAGTCCCCGTGAGGGCGCGGAGGCGGTGCCGGTCGTTCCCTCGCGGTCGGAGCCGAACGCCCGGCCGGTCCGACGGGGGCGTGACCGCGCCGTGAACGACGGCCCGCACCTCGGTACTTCGGTGCCGGTGCGCGGGCCGTCGCGCTTTCGCGGGCGCGGCCTCCGGGGCGGTGCCGGGCGTCGCCGACCTTGACAGGCGCACGGAATCTGACGGACAGTCAGAAATCTCAGTCGTCCCACGGGAGGCCGTCGCCGTGCACCTCGCCCCGACCGAGCGGCAGCTGCGGCTGCGCGCCGAACTCCGCGCGTACTTCCGGGACGTGATGCCCGACGGGCCACCGCCCGCCACCGACGCCGGCGCCCAGCGGCGGCTGCTCCGCCGGATCGGCGCCGACGGACTGCTCGGCCTCGGCTGGCCCGAGGAGTACGGGGGGCAGGGCCGCGGGCCCGACGAGCAGTTCGTCCTCTTCGACGAGGCGCACCGCGCGGGCGCCCCCGTCTCGATGGTCACCCTCAACACGGTCGGCCCCACGCTCATGGCGTACGGGACCGAGGAGCAGAAGGCCTTCTTCCTGCCCCGGATCCTGCGCGGCGAGACCGTCTTCGCCATCGGCTACAGCGAGCCCGAGGCCGGCACGGACCTCGCCTCCCTGCGCACCCGGGCCGTACGGGACGGGGACTCCTGGCGCGTCGACGGCCAGAAGGTCTTCACCTCCAACGCCCAGAACGCCGACTGGATCTGGCTCGCCTGCCGCACCGATCCCGACGCACCGCCGCACCGGGGGATCTCCGTCGTCCTCGTCCCCACCGACTCCCCCGGCTTCTCCTGGACCCCGATCGAGACGGTGGGCGGACTGACGACGACCGCCACGTACTACGACGGGATACGGGTTCCCGCGGGCAACCTCGTCGGGCCCGAGCACGGCGGCTGGGGCCTCGTCACCAGCCAGCTCAACCACGAGCGGGTCGCGCTGGCGGCGATCGGCATGCAGGCGGAGGACTTCTTCGCGGCCGTCCTCGACCGGGCCCGCACCCCCGACCCGGTGACGGGCCGGCGCCGCGTCGACGAGCCGTGGATCCGGATCCGGGCCGCCGAGGCGCATGCCCGGCTGGCCGCGACCCGCCTGCTGAACTGGCGCCTGGTGGGTGACGTGGGGGCCGGTCGACTGGCCCCGGGGGACGCGAGCGGCGTGAAGTTCGCGGGCACCGAGTCGGCGGTGGAGGTGTACCGCATCTGCCAGGAGATCGCGGGCGGGCCGGGGACGGTGCGCGCGGGGTCGCCGGGGGAGTTCGACGGCGGCGAGCTGGAGCGCATGAACCGGGCCGCGCAGATCAACACCTTCGGGGGCGGGGTGAGCGAGGTGCAGCGCGAGATCGTCGCGAGGACGCGGCTCGGCATGAAGGGGAGGGGACGGCGATGAGCGCCACGGACGGGGCCGACGCCCTGCACGAGCGGCTCGTGGCCTTCGAGGGCCGGGCCGCCGCCACCGCCGGCACCGGCAAGGACCCGGTCAACCTGCCGATGATCAGGCACTGGTGCGAGGCGATGGGGGACGCCCACCCCGCCTACCGGGGGCCGGACGCCGTCGCGCCCCCGACCATGCTCCAGGCGTGGACGATGGGCGGCCTCTCCGGACACGCGGACCGGTCCTCGGCTCACGAGGAGCTGTTCGCCCTCCTCGACGGCGCCGGGTACACCTCGGTCGTCGCGACCGACTGCGAGCAGGAGTACCTGCGGCCGCTCCGCCCGGGCGACGAGATCGGCTTCGACACCGTCATCGAGTCCGTGTCGGAGCGCAAGACCACCAAGCTCGGCACCGGGTACTTCGTGACGACGCGGACGGACGTCCGGGCGGCCGGCGAACTCGCGGGCACGCACCGCTTCCGCATCCTCAAGTACGTGCCGACCGGGCGCCCGACGAAGCCGACGCCCCGGCGGCCCCGGCCCGTCGTCAACCGGGACAACGCCGGGTTCTGGGAGGGCGTGGCCGAGCACCGGCTGCTGATCCAGCGCTGCGGCGACTGCGCGGCCCTGCGCTTCCCCTGGCTGCCGGGGTGCGCCGACTGCGGCTCGCGCGCGTGGGACACGGTCGAGGCGGGCGGTGCCGGGACGGTCTTCTCGTACGTGGTGATGCACCACCCGTCCTTCCCGGCCTTCGACCCGCCCTACGCCGTCGGGTTGGTCGAACTCGCCGAGGGCGTGCGGATGATCAGCGACGTGGTGGGCGTGCCGTACGACGAGGTGTGGATCGGGATGCCCGTACGCCTCGAGTTCCTGCGGGTCGACGAGGAGCTCGAACTCCCCGTCTTCCGTGCCGGAGGGGAGCACTGACATGGACTTCACCCCCACCGAGGAGCAGGAGGCCGCCCGGGAGCTGGCCGGGCGGATCTTCGCCGACCTCGCCACGCACGAGCGGCTCAGGGCCGCCGGGACCGGCACGGACGCCGAGCTCTGGAAGGCGCTCTGCGCGGCCGGGCTGCCCGGCGCCGTCGAGGAGACCGGCCTGCTCGGCCTGGTCCTGCTCCTGGAGGAGCAGGGACGCAGGACGGCGCAGGTGCCGTTCGCCGCGAGTTGTGCGTACGGGATCCTCGCCGTCGCCCGGCACGGTACGGAGGAGCAGCGCGCCCGGCTCCTGCCCGGTCTGCGCGACGGCACGACGGTGGTGACGGGCGCGTTTCCGGCACCGGGCACGGTCACCGCGGGTCCGAGAGGGCTCGGCGGCGCCGTGGACTGGGTGCCGTGGCTCAGGGACGCCACCCATGTGCTCGTACCGGACGAGGACCGCGCCCTCTGGCTGGTCCGCACCGAGGACGCGGCCGCCGTCGAGGCCGTCGAGCTCACCGCGCCCTGGGCCGCGGCCCGGCTCGTCCTCGACGGGACGCCGGCCGAGCGGCTGGGGGCGGGAACGGGGACGGGGGCGGGGACGGGGACGGGGACGGGCGGCGCCGGGCTCTCCAAGGGCGGCGCCGGGCTCTCCGAGGGCGGCGCCGGGTCCTCCGAGAGCAGCGCCGGGCCCTACGACGACGGCGCCGGGCCCTACGACGACGTGCTCGCCGCCGCGCGGATCGCCTTCGCCGGGCTCCAGGCGGGGGTGTGCGCCGGGTCGCTCGCCAGGGCCGTGGAGCACACCTCCGTACGGGAGCAGTTCGGCCGCCCGCTCTCGACCCACCAGGCGGTGCAACTGCGCGCCGCCGACGCCCACATGGACACCGAGGCCATCCGGGTCACCGCCTACGAGGCCGCCTGGCGCTTCGACGAGGGCCTCGACTTCGCCGGGGCGGCCCTGACCGCCGCCTGGTGGGCCTCCGAGGCGGGCAGACGGGTCGTGCACGCCGGGCAGCACCTCCACGGCGGCACGGGCGCGGACCTCGACCACCCCGTCCACCGGCACTTCCTGTGGGGCCGGCAGCTCGACGCCTACCTGGGCTGCGGCACCGAACTCCTCGCCGAACTCGGCGACCGGCTCGCGAAGGGGGACCCGTCATGAGCCCCGTGGAACCCGGCGACGAACTGCCGCCGCTGAAGATCCCGATCACCCGCACCCTGATCGTCGCCGGGGCCGTCGCCTCCCGCGACTACCAGGACGTGCACCACGACGCCGAGCTGGCCCGGGAGAAGGGCTCACCGGACATCTTCATGAACATCCTCACGACCAACGGGCTCGTCGGCCGGTACGTCACCGACCACTTCGGTCCCCGGGCCGTCCTCCGCAAGGTCGCCATCCGGCTCGGCGCCCCCAACCACCCCGGCGACACCATGGTCCTGACCGGGACGGTCACCGACGTCGACGGGGACACGGCGAGCGTCCGGGTCGTCGGATCCAACGGCCTCGGGCACCACGTCACCGGGACGGTCACCGTGGAGGTGGCGCGATGAGCGTCCGCGGCCGGGACGCGCTCGGCGGGCGGGCGGCCGTCGTGGGCATCGGGGCGACCGAGTTCTCCAAGGACTCCGGCCGCAGCGAACTCTCCCTCGCCGTCGAGGCCGTGCGCGCGGCCCTCGACGACGCCGGGCTCGCCCCCGCCGACGTCGACGGCCTCGTCACCTTCACCATGGACACCAACCCCGAGATCACCGTCGCCCAGGCGTCCGGCATCGGAGAGCTGTCGTTCTTCTCCCGCGTGCACTACGGGGGCGGCGCCGCCTGCGCCACCGTGCAGCAGGCCGCGCTCGCCGTCGCCGCCGGGGTCGCCGAGGTCGTCGTCTGCTACCGGGCGTTCAACGAACGCTCGGGGCGCCGCTTCGGAGCCGGCGTCCAGGAGCGCGAGCCCTCGGCCGAGGGCGCCGCGCTCGGCTGGCAGCTGCCCTTCGGGCTGCTCACCCCGGCCTCCTGGGTCGCCATGACCGCCCAGCGGTACCTGCACTCCCACGGGCTGACCCCGGACGCCTTCGGCCACGTCGCCGTCACCGACCGGCGCCACGCGGCCCGCAACCCCGCCGCGTACTTCCACGGGAAGCCGATCACCCTCGCCGACCACGCCGCCTCGCGCTGGATCGTCGAGCCGCTCCGGCTGCTCGACTGCTGCCAGGAGACCGACGGCGGCCAGGCGGTCGTCGTCACCTCCGTCGAGCGCGCCCGCGACCTGCCGCGTCCGCCCGCCGTGATCCTGGCGGCGGCCCAGGGCGCCGGCCGCAAGCAGGAGGCCATGACCAGCTTCTACCGCGACGACCTGACGGGGCTTCCGGAGATGGGCGTGGTGGCCCGGCAGCTCTGGCGGACGTCCGGGCTCGCGCCCTCCGACATCGACGTGGGCATCCTCTACGACCACTTCACACCGTTCGTGCTCATGCAGCTGGAGGAGTTCGGCTTCTGCGGGCCGGGGGAGGCGGCCGACTTCGTCGCGGCCGACGCGCTGCCGCTGAACACCCACGGGGGGCAGCTCGGCGAGGCGTACCTCCACGGCATGAACGGCATAGCGGAGGCGGTGCGGCAGATCCGCGGCACCTCGGTGAACCAGGTGCCCGGCGCGGCCCGGACCTTGGTCACGGCGGGCACGGGGGTTCCCACGTCCGGGTTGATCCTGGGCACGGACGGCTGAGGCGACGGCCTGAGCGGTGGCCGGGCGGGGCGGGCGGTCCTTCACTCGCGCCATGAGCACTCGTACGCCACCCGCCTCCGACTCCGTCCCCGAAGCCGCCTCCGCCCCTGCCACGGAAGCCGCCCCCGAACCCGCCTCCGCCCCCGAAGCCGTCCCCGCCCCTGCTCCCGTCCCGGTCCCGCCGTCGGCGCCGGTCCGCCCGCGCTCCGCGCCGCCCCCCGGGGCGCGGGTCGTGGTCGCCGCCATGATGGTGGCGCTGGCCGGGACGGTCCTCCTCGCCCCCCCGCCCCCCGCCACCACGACGACCGAACGCCCGGCCGTGACGACCGCCGCCCCGGCCGCGGAGCCCGCCCCGGTCGCGCCCGCCCCCGCCGCGGGCCCCGGCCCCGCCCCCGCACCCCTCGCCCCCGCGGCCCAAGGCACCCCCGGCACCCCTGGCACCCCCGCCACCCCCCTGCACTTCGCCGGAAAGGCCTTCGACACCTGCGAGGCGCCGTCCCTCGCGGTGATGAGGGCCTGGCTGGGGTCGCCGTACGGGGCCGTCGGGATCTACTTCGGGGGGCGGGGGCGGGGCTGCCCCGTCCAGAAGGAGCTCACCCCCGCCTGGGTCGCCTCCGCCCACGCCATGGGCTGGCGGCTGCTGCCCCTCTTCGTCGGCTCCCAGGCGCCGTGCGTGGACTCCCTCGCCAAGCGCCGCTTCGCCATCGGCGCCGACCCCACCGGCCAGGGCACCAAGGAGGGAGGCGACGCCGTCCGGGCCGCGAGCGCCCTCGGGATCGGCCCGAGCAGCCCGCTCTACCTCGACATCGAGGCCTACCGGCGGAGTGACACGAGCTGCGCCGCGACCACCCTCTCGTTCGTCCGCGCCTGGAACCGGGAGGTGCGGCGCCTCGGCTACTTCCCCGGTTTCTACAGCAGCGCCGACACGGGAGTGCGGGACATGGAGGCGCAGCGGAGGGCGGGGACGAAGGACCTGCCGGACGTGATGTGGTTCGCGCGCTGGCGGGGGCAGCCGGCGCTGCTCACCGAGTCGGTGCTGCGTCCGGAGGCCTGGACGCCGCACGCGCGGATCCACCAGTACGCGGGGAACGTCACCGAGACGTACGGCGGGCGCACCCTCGCGATCGACCGCAACGCGATGGACGCCCCCGTCGCCCGGGTCCCCGACCCGGCCCGGTTCGCCGCACGCGTCCCGGTGCCCCTGTCGTTCGTCGGGTCCCGGCGCCCCTGACGGGGCGCCGACCCTGACGCGGGTGCCCCGGGTCTCCACCCAGAGGAGGTGGAGCCGTCCCCACCCCTACAACCTGAGGCGGACGGCGGGTCGGGACCTGGGGCCGATCCGCCGGGTACCCGTCCGCTCCTAGCGTGGAGCCATGACTCCGCCACCCTCTGGCCCCGTCTGCGCCGGTGCCTCGCAGTACGCGTCGTTCCCGACCTTCACCTCGTACGTACGGGCGCGTGGCCCCGTGCTCCTGCGCACCGCGCGCTCCCTCACCGCGAACCCCTCGGACGCGGAGGACCTCCTCCAGACCGCGCTGGCCAAGACCTTCGTGGCCTGGGAGCGGATCGAGGACCACCGGGCCCTGGACGGCTACGTCCGCCGCGCGCTGCTGAACACCCGCACGTCGCAGTGGCGCAAGCGCAAGGTCGACGAGTTCGTCTGCGAGGAGCTGCCCGAGCCGACCGGCCTCCCGGAGCCGGACCCGGCCGAGCGGCAGGTGCTGCACGACGCGATGTGGCGCGCGGTCCTGAAGCTGCCGGAGCGGCAGCGCCAGATGGTGGTCCTCCGGTACTACGAGGACCTCAGCGAGGCCCAGACGGCCGAGGTGCTCGGGGTGTCGGTCGGGACGGTCAAGAGCGCGGTGTCCCGGGCGCTCGGCAAGCTCCGCGAGGACCCGGAGCTGACGCCCGTGCGGTAGGCGGGGCGGCCGGCCGTCGGGTTCCGCCAGTCATCACTGGCGATTACGTACTCCCGGGTAGTGACATACCGCGTGGTATGTGCGCAGAATCTCCCCACCCCTTCTGCCACGTAGCGCCCACCGGGAGGACGCCCCGTGTACAGCACCATGCAGGACGTACAACTGACCGTGAGCCGCATCCTCCAGCACGGGATGACGATCCACGGGAAGTCCGCCATCACCACCTGGACGGGCGAGCCGGAGCCGCAGCGCCGCACGTTCGCGGAGGCGGGGACGCGCGCGCACCAGCTGGCCCACGCCCTGCGCGACGAGCTCGGCGTCACCGGCGACCAGCGCGTCGCCACCCTGATGTGGAACAACTCGGAGCACGTCGAGGCGTACTTCGCGATCCCCTCCATGGGCGCGGTGCTCCACACCCTCAACCTCCGCCTGCCCCCCGAGCAGCTGGTGTGGATCGTCAACCACGCCGCCGACCGGGTCGTGATCGTCAACGGCTCCCTGCTCCCGCTCCTCGCCCCGTTGCTCCCGCACCTGCCGACGGTCGAGCACGTCGTCGTCGCGGGCCCGGGAGACCGCTCCGTCCTGGACGGCGCCGCCCCGCGCGTGCACGAGTACGAGGAGCTGATCGCCGGCCGCCCGACCGCGTACGACTGGCCGGAGCTCGACGAGCGTTCGGCCGCCGCGATGTGCTACACCTCCGGCACCACGGGCGACCCCAAGGGCGTCGTCTACTCCCACCGCTCGATCTACCTGCACTCGATGCAGGTGAACATGGCCGAGTCGATGGGCCTCACCGCCAAGGACACGACCCTGGTCGTGGTGCCGCAGTTCCACGTGAACGCGTGGGGGCTCCCGCACGCCACCTTCATGACCGGCATCAACATGCTCATGCCGGACCGCTTCCTCCAGCCGGCCCCGCTCGCCGAGATGATCGAGCGCGAGAGGCCGACCCACGCGGCCGCCGTCCCCACCATCTGGCAGGGCCTGCTCGCCGAGGTCACCGCGCACCCCCGCGACCTCTCCTCCATGAAGCAGGTCACCATCGGCGGCGCCGCCTGTCCGCCCTCCCTGATGGAGGCGTACGACCGGCTCGGCGTCCGCCTCTGCCACGCCTGGGGCATGACCGAGACCTCCCCGCTCGGCACGATGGCCCACCCGCCGCACGGGCTCACCGCCGAGGAGGAGTGGCCGTACCGCGTCACGCAGGGACGCTTCCCCGCCGGCGTCGAGGCGCGCCTCGTCGGACCCGGCGGCGAACACCTCCCCTGGGACGGCGAGTCGGCGGGCGAGCTGGAGGTGCGCGGCACCTGGATCGCGGGGGCGTACTTCGGCGGCGTCGACGCCGAGGGGGTCCGCCCCGCCGACAAGTTCAGCGAGGACGGCTGGCTCAAGACCGGCGACGTCGGCGTGATCGGCCCGGACGGCTACCTCACCCTCACCGACCGCGCCAAGGACGTCATCAAGTCGGGCGGCGAGTGGATCTCCAGCGTCGAGCTGGAGAACGCCCTCATGGCGCACCCGGCGGTCGCCGAGGCCGCCGTCGTCGCGGTGCCGGACGAGAAGTGGGGCGAGCGCCCGCTCGCCACCGTCGTCCTCAAGGAGGGCGCGACGGCGGACTACGAGACGCTGAGGGCCTTCCTCGCCGACGAGGGCGGCATCGCCAAGTGGCAGCTGCCGGAGCGCTGGGCGATCGTGCCGGCGGTGCCGAAGACGAGCGTCGGCAAGTTCGACAAGAAGGTCATCCGCAAGCAGTACGCGGAGGGCGGGCTGGACGTGACCCGGCTCTGACCCACCAGCCGGCGATCGGCACCGACCGGCACCGACCGGCACAGATCGGCACCGACCGGCCCGTACGGGCTAGTTGGTGCCGATCTTCGCGAGCAGGTCGACGATCCGCGCCTGGACCTCGGCGCTGTTCGACCGCTCGGCGAGGAACAGGACGGTCTCGCCGGAGTCGAGCTTCGGCAGCTCCTCCTCGACCAGGTCGGCCGAGGTGTAGACGACGAGCGGAGTGCGGTTCAACTGCCCGTTCGCACGCAGCCAGTCGATGATCCCGGCCCGTCGGCGGCGCACCTGCATCAGGTCCATCACCACCAGGTTCGGCCGGGTCTCGGTGGCCAGCGCGACCGCCTCCGTGTCCGTGGCCGCCCGCGCGACCTGCATCCCGCGCCGCTCCAGGGTGGCCGCGAGCGCCTGCGCGACGGACTCGTGCTCCTCGATCAGCAGGACCCGGGACGGGTGCTGCTCGCTGTCGCGGGGCGCGAGCGCCTTGAGGAGCACGGCCGGATCGGCGCCGTACGCCGCCTCCCGGGTCGCCTGCCCCAGCCCGGCCGCGAGCAACACCGGCACCTCGGCGGCGACGGCGGCCTGACGCAGCGACTGGAGCGCGGTCCGGGTGATCGGCCCGGTCAGCGGGTCGACGAAGAGCGCGGCCGGGAAGGCGGCGATCTGGGCGTCGACCTCCTCGCGGGAGTGCACGATCACCGGCCGGTAGCCGCGGTCGCTCAGCGCCTGCTGGGTGGAGACGTCGGGCGCGGGCCAGACGAGCAGCCGGCGCGGGTTGTCGAGGGGCTCCGGGGGCAGCTCGTCGTCGACGGGGCGCGGGGCGGGCCGGTTGGCGACCTCGACCGCGCCGCCCGGGCCGTCGAGCGGCTCCGGGCCCTCGGCGGACCCCTCGGCGGGCGCCCCTATGGCGTACGCCCGGCCCTCGGGCGGGGTGTCGTGCTGCGACGGGGCCGGCGCCGTCGGCTGCGGGTGCGGCCTGGCCTCGGCCGGTGCGGGAAGCGGGGCCGGCACGGGCGGGTCGACCTCGGGCGGGGTGGCGAGCCTGCGCCGCCGTCCCGAACCGTTGGCGGGGGCGGCGGGCGTGGCGGTGGGGGCCGGAGCCGGGGCTGCGGGAGCCGTCGGCGGGACGAAGGGGACGCCCTGCCCGAGGGTGCGGACGCTGAACGCCCGGCCCTGGGTCGAGTCCTGCGACGTGGGCATCGGCACCGGCATCGGCAGCTCGGGCGGCAGCGGTACGGAGCCGGTGCCCGTCCCGGAACCGGCGCCGGTGCCGCTCGCGGGCACGGGCCCCGGCTGCGGCGCCGGCGCGTGCGGGGACGCGGGCTCCGGGGCCTGCTCCGGCAGGGGAGCCGTCACGGCCCGGCGCCGACCGGTCGGTTCGACCGGTGCTGCCGTGGCCGGCTCCGACGTCACCGGAGTGTCGGGCTGCGGCCGTCCGTGCGGATGGTGCTGCGGCGGCGTGTGGTCGGCGCCCGGGACGCCCCGTACGGCCTCGTGCCGCCCCTCGTCGGACACCGGCAGCGGACCGGCCGCGGGAGCGGCGGCCGGGGGAGCCGCCTCGGCGTCCCCGTCGGTCTCGACGGGCCCGAGCGCGAACGGGGTGCGGGGCCCGGCCTCGGCCGCGGCGGCCCGCTCCTGCGCGGCGGCCAGCGCGCGCCGGCGGCGACCGCTCGGCTGCGCGGGGGCCGCCGGGACCGCAGGGGTCTCCTGGGGGGCGGAGGCGACGGCGGGCAGGGCACGGGCCAGGGCGGGAGCGCCCGTCGGCTCGACGGAGACGCCCTGCGGAGGCACGGCTGCGCCGAGCGCGGCGCGCCCCTGCGCGCTCTCGGCCGCGGTCACCACGGAGCCCTCGGCGGGCCGGCCCCGACGGCGCCCGGTGGGCTCCACGGGGGCGGGGGCGGGCGGAACGGGCGTGCCGGGGGCCACGGGAAGGGCGGGGGCGCCCGGCGGGACGGGCGCGCCGGGGGGCGTCGCGAGGGCGGAGTCCCCCCGGGCGTTCTGCTGGGCGGGGATCAGCTCGGCGGGACCGGCGGCCTCTCCCGTACGGGCACGGCGGCGCCCGCTCGGCTCCGCACCGCCCTCGGGCGCGACCGCGCTCTCCAGGAAGGCGTCCGTCGAGCCGCGCCGGGCCCGCCGCCGCCCCCCGCCGGGGGCCTCGGGGCCGGGGTTCGCCCCCGGGATCCCGCCGGGAGCCACGACGGCACCGGAACCCGTGACCGTGCCGCCGCCGGGAGCCGTCCCCCCGGGAGCCGCGACGGACAGCGAGCCGGCGCCCGACGGCGACGCGCCGCCCTGCACGGAACCGGAACCCTGCACGGAACCGGAGCCCTGCACGGAACCGGAGTCCTGCGCGGGACCGCCCACCGGGCCCGAGGCCTGGGCGGGGAGGGCGAGGGCCTCGCGTGCGCCCGAGGGGGCGACGTCCGGCGCGGGCGCCGGGACCGTGCCCCGACCGGCCCCGAGCGGCACCTCGAGCACGTACGCGCCGCCGCTCGTCCCCGGCACCTCGTGGGTCTGCACGACACCGCCGTGCGCCGCCACGATGCCGCGCACGACGGGCCCGTGGACCGGGTCGCCGCCCGCGTACGGGCCGCGGACCTCGATCCGTACGACGTCACCGCGCTGTGCGGCCGCGACGACGATCGTGGAGTCGCTCGGGGTCCGCTCGGCCTTGCTCTTGCCGGTCGCGTCGACGCCGGCGACGTCCGCGACGAGATGGGCGAGCGCGGTCGCCAGCCGGGCCGCGTCCACCTCGGCCTCGATGGGAGGCGCGTGCACGGCGAACTGGGCGCGGCCGGGCCCGATCAGCTCCACGGCGCCGTCGATGCCGCCGGACACGATCCCGTCGAGCAGCACCACGGCCTTGTCGAGCTCCTCCGCGCCGGCGTCGAGCCGCTGGTAGCCGAGGACGTTGTCGACGAGGGAGGTCATCCGGGCGTACCCGGCGGCCAGGTGGTGCAGGACCTGGTTGGCCTCCGGCCACAGCTGCCCGGCGTCGTCGGCGGCGAGGGCGCCCAGCTGGGTGCGCAGCTCCTCCAGGGGGCCGCGCAGCGACTCGGCGAGGACGGCGGTCAACTGCTCGTGACGGGCGGCCAGGGAGGCGTACTCCTCCGCCTGCGCCTCGCGCTCCGCCGCGTGCCGCTCGGCCAGGTCGGCGAGCTCGGCGGCGTGCTTCTCGACGAGCTCCTCGTACGGCCTGCGGTCGGTGAAGGTCATCACCGCGCCGACGAGCTGGTCCCCGTCCCGTACCGGAGCGGTCGTCAGGTCGACCGGGACCCGCTCGCCCTTCTTCGACCACAGGACCTGCCCGCGGACCCGGTGCTTGCGACCGGACTTGAGGGTGTCGGCGAGCGGCGACTCCTCGTACGGGAAGGGCTCGCCGTCCGCGCGCTTGGCGAGGATCAGCGGGTGCAGCTCCCGGCCGCCGAGCTCGCCGGCGCGGTGGCCGAGGATCTGCGCGGCGGCGGGGTTCACGAGGACGACCCGGCCGTCCGTGTCGGTGCCGACGACGCCCTCGGCCGCGGCGCGCAGGATCATCTCGGTCTGCCGCTGCGAGCGGGCGAGTTCGGCCTCGGTGTCGAGGGTGCCGGTGAGGTCGCGCACGACGAGCATGAGCAGCTCGTCGCCGGTGTAGCCGCCGTACGAGTCGTAGGCCTCGCGGCCGTCCTCCAGGCTGGCGCTGGTCACCTCGACGGGGAACTCGGAGCCGTCCGTGCGACGGGCGATCATCCGGGTCGGCTTGGTGCGGCCCCGCTCGTCGGCGCCGTCGGGGCGGCGCATGGAGCCGGGGATGAGGCGCGAGTCGAAGGTGGGCAGCAGATCGAGCAGGCCGCGCCCGACGAGCGCGGTGCCCGGCGTCTCGAACATGCCGAGGGCGATGGTGTTGGCGTTGACGACCGTGCCGTTGCAGTTGACGAGCACGAGGCCGTCGGGGAGGGCGTCGAGTATGGCTGCGAGGCGAGCAGCGCCTCGGGATGGCCTGCTGCTCACGACGACGCTTCCTCCCTGACGCACTGCACGTGCTTGCCCATCGGCCGGCCCCATCTTGCCCCGCGGGCCGCAGCCTGTCACTGAGGGGAGTCTAAGGGAGCCTCCGGGCATCACCCCCGGACGAGGGGAAGCAACGGCTCCAGATTCTCCCAACGGTCGATCTCGCACCCGTTTGCCCGGGAGAAGCGGGCGTCGACCTCGCGGCCCCGCCAGGTGCCGGTGACGTGGGCGAGGGCGGGCCCGCCGTACACCTGGGTGCACATCCGGTCCCCGGGGACGGGCCGGAACGGATCGCCGCCCTCCTCCGCCAACTGCCCCAGGCGCCGGCAGGCGTCCTCGGCGGCCGGGTGGTCGCCCCCGGCACGGTCGCCACAGGTCAGCCGGAAGGTGCCGTCGGCGCGCGGGTGGCCGCTCCTCTCGACCGTCACGGTCAGCGTGTCGGGCGAGGAGAACAGCGTCAGCGGCGGCAGGGGGCCGAGACCGGCGGTCCCGACGGCGGCGGTGGCGAGGGTCGCGAGGACGAGGCTGCGCAGCATGCGGATCTCCAGGAGCGCGGGAGGGACGACGGGCGCGGAGGCACGACGCGCCCGCCCCCTCTAACGCTCCGGACGCCCCCGCGTTGCGCAAGCGGGGTGCGCCGGGCGGGGACGAGGAGAACGGCACGGGGACCCGCCGGGCTTTGCCCTGGACCCCGGAGGACTAGTACGGTGAGAATCGATTGGTGACAGCCGGTTCGCCTGTGTCATCATCTGCACGCACCACCCGCGCATGCGCGGGGTGCGAGGAGGCGTCGCCTAGTCCGGTCTATGGCGCCGCACTGCTAATGCGGTTTGGGTCTTAAAGCCCATCGAGGGTTCAAATCCCTCCGCCTCCGCCCTACCGAAGCCCCGGCCCCCAAGCCGGGGCTTCGGCCGTTCCCGGCCCGGCTCCGAGCACGCGCCCCGCCTTCACCCTCCGACGGTGTGACCCCGGTCTCTTTTCCGGGATTTCCACCCCGCGCACCCCCGCTGCGCCCGCTCCCCCGCCACCCCCCACCTGACCCCCGCCCTGACGTTTTCGCAGGTCACAAGGGGTGTGGGGAATGGATTTCACATGACGGCGGGACTCATGTAATGTTCTTCCTGTCGCCGGGACAGCGGGCCGAAAGGGCCGGGGGAACGGAGACAAGAACTAAAAACAAGCACTCGTAGCTTAACGGATAGAGCATCTGACTACGGATCAGAAGGTTGCAGGTTCGAATCCTGCCGAGTGCACACGGATCAGAGGCCCCCTGGACATCGTCCAGGGGGCCTCTGACATCAGCGGGTGACATCAACGTCCTGCACCCGTACCTCGGGGCTTGGCTCAGAAGCCGCTGCAAGTAGCTGCTGCTGATGGCCCCGAGGCGGTGGCCGTCTTCGGCGCGTCGTCGTCCACGGCCACCGAGCACGTGGCGGTGCCTCCTGATCCGCTGAGGCTGATGAGCAGCGATCCGCCCTTCATGAAGCCCTTCGTCTTCAGGGTCTTCCGCCACGGCAGCTTCTTGACGGTTTCGGACCTCGTGGAGATGCCGTCGTCGTTCCAGACGGAGTAGGCGATCGTCACGTCTCTGGCGTCGCCGGTGACCGCGTACTCCACGGTGACGTCCTTCGACACCTCGTGGGAGATGCCGGCGATGACGGCCACGCACCCTCCTGCCGCCAGCAGGACCAGGATGAGAAGCACCCATGGCCACTTCCGCCGCTTCTTTCTTGGTGCTGCTGCTCCGTAAGGCGCCCTACCGCCCTGTGGAGACTGCCAGCCCGCCCCGGTTTGAGGCTGCTGTGCACCCTGCCCCCACGGCTGCTGATACGGATCTGGACGGGGCTCCTGCCCGGACGGGGGTTCGCTCATCTCCTCAGAGTCCGACGACACGCTCAGGCGCGCGACTCCGCTTCCGGGTTCTGGCGTCCGTTCGCATGAAGCGTCGGGCATGCGCCGTGGCCGGCCTCATCGATCTCCAGCCCCAACGCGTCCTCCATGCAGATGCGAGGGGTACGCGGGGCCTCCGGTCAGGCCGTGGCCTCGCGGGGGGCCGCCGTGGGGAGGGGGTTCAGGACGCGGCGGGGGCGGGTGCGGAGGCCGAGCTTCGGGTGCGCCACGCCCCAGGCCGCGCCCTTGCAGATCAGTTCCTTGTAGCCGGCGGCGAACCGGCCCGTCAGGGCGGCGCGGACCGAGCGGTCGTCGGCGGTGACGTACTGGATCAGGCCTTCCCTGCGGCCCAGCGAGATGCACTGGTTGAAGTAGCGCAGCGGCGTCCTCGGGACCGTGGCGCCGGTGAGGCGGGCCGCGATGGCGTCGGCCGCCTGCCAGGCCATGGGGGTGCCCGTGGCGCAGGACATCCGCAGCGGCTTGTCGCCCGGGCCCGTGGCGAGGGCCGCGTCGCCGACCGCGTACACGTCCGGATGGGAGACCGAGCGCATCGTCCCGTCGACCACGATCCGGCCGGTGTCGGTGACCTCCAGGGTGGTGGCCGCCGCGATCGGGTGGACCGCGAAGCCGGTGGTCCAGACGGTGACCGCGGCCGGGACCGGGCCGTCGGCGGTGAGGACGCGGTCCGCCTCGACGGCGGTGACCGCCGTGTGTTCGAGCACGGTGACGCCGAGGTCGGCGAAGACCCTCCGCACGTGCCGCCGGCCCTTGTCCGAGAGCCAGTCGCCGAGTCCGCCGCGGGCGGCGAGCGTGACGGCGAGGTCCGGTCGAGCCTCGGCGATCTCGGTCGCGGCCTCCAGGCCGGTGAGGCCGCCGCCGACGACGACCACGGACCCTCCGGCCTCCAGGGCGGCCAGGCGCTCGCGCAGCCGGAGCGCGCCGGGGCGGCCGGCGATCTCGTGCGCGTGCTCGGCGGTGCCGGGGACCCCCTGGTCGTTCCAGCCGCTGCCGAGGGCGTACACGAGGGTGTCGTACTCCAGCTCTTCGGCGGTGTTCCCGGCGGTGACCGAGACGGTCCGGCGCTCGGCGTCGACCGCCGTCACCGTCGCCAGCTTCAGTGCGACGCCCGTCCCCGCGAACATCTCGGCGAAGGGCCGGTGCGGAAGCTCCTGGCCGACCGCCAGCTGGTGCAGCCGGACGCGCTCGACGAAGTCGGGCTCGGCGTTGACGAGGGTGATGGCGACGTCCTCGCGGTGGAGCTGCTTGGCGAGGCGCCCGGCGGCGGTGGCTCCGGCGTAGCCGGCTCCGAGGACGATGATGCGGTGCTGCTGCATGTGCCTGCTCCTGTCTCGCGCGGTGTCGACCCTTGAACCGGGCAGGCCGACGATTCCTGACAGGAGTGCGGTGTGACGTGGGTCACGGGGAGTCGATCGGGGGTCGGTCGGTGGTCAGAAGGCGGCTTCCCTCAAGGGGGCGCCGTGGTCGGAGGCCGCCCACCGCCTCGTCGCGCGTTCGAGCTTGTCGGGGTTCACCTGGTTGCGGAAGGCGGCGATGCCCTCGTCGGTGACCTCCAGGCACATGACGCCGACCACCCGGCCGTCGAGCACGGCCACGACGGCGGGGGCGCCGTTCGCGGTCGTCGCGTAGACGTCGGGCGAACCGCCGATCACCTTGCGCTTGGCGATGCCGGGCTTGAAGAGGCCCCGCATGAACGTCGCGACCGCGAGGGCGCCCTCGAACGCCTTGGCGCGCGCCGGGACCTTGCCGCCGCCGTCGCCGATCGAGACGGCGTCGCCGGTGAGCAGCCGTACGAGCGGCTCGGTGCGGCCGCTGGTGGCGGCTGCGAGGAACTCCTCGACGATCCGACGGGCCTCGGCCC
Organism: Streptomyces sp. NPDC107498; assembly: GCF_055582805.1. NCBI lineage: Bacteria > Bacillati > Actinomycetota > Actinomycetes > Kitasatosporales > Streptomycetaceae > Streptomyces > Streptomyces sp. NPDC107498. The sequence continues at coordinate 150,912 of NZ_JBVJPE010000015.1, forward strand.
CGTCGACCTCGGTGCGGGCCTTGCCGGCGGCGACGTGCTTCTTCGCGCGGTGGAAGACCTGCTGGCTGGCGGCCTCGCTGATGTCGAGGATCTCGGCGATCTCGCGGTGCGGGTAGTCGAAGGCCTCCCGCAGCACGTACACCGCGCGCTCGTTGGGGGAGAGGCGCTCCATGACGGCGAGGACCGCGTACGAGACCGACTCGCGCTGCTCGGCGGTGTCGGCGGGGCCGAGCATCGGGTCGCCGGCGAGGAGCGGCTCGGGCAGCCACTCGCCGACGTAGGTCTCGCGCCGGGCGCGGGCCGAGGTGAGCTGGTTGAGGCAGAGGTTGGTGAGGACCTTCGTCAACCACGCCTCGGGGACCTCGATGCGGTCGACGTCGGCGGCCTGCCAGCGCAGGAAGGTGTCCTGCACGGCGTCCTCGGCCTCGCTCGCCGAGCCGAGGAGGCGGTAGGCGATCGCCTCCAGGCGGGGCCTGGAGGCCTCGAACCGGTCCACGTCGTTCACGGTCAGGGCCATGAGCCGGATCCTAGTCCGGGTGGGTGCGCGACGGCGGGCGCACAGGACCGTAGCGGCCTTTCCGGGAGGGGCGTTAGGGTCGGATGATCTTTCTTTCTCATCGGACGTGGGGGTTTGGGGCATGGCACTCTTCGGGAACGCGCACGCGATCGATCCGGCGCAGGCGCAGCAGGACTTCGCACGTCTGCTCGGCCAGGGGGAGCAGGTGCACGCCGCGTACCTGCTGATCCGCGACACGATCTTCTTCACCGACCGGCGGCTCGTGCTCGTCGACAAGCAGGGGATCACCGGCAAGAAGGTCGAGTACCACTCGATCCCGTACCGCAGCATCACGCACTTCGCCGTCGAGACGGCCGGCACCTTCGACCTGGACGCCGAGCTGAAGATCTGGATCTCGGGCAGCCAGCTGCCGGTCCAGAAGACCTTCACCAAGGGGGTCGACATCTACGAGGTGCAGGCGATCCTCACGCAGTTCGTCGCCAAGTAGGCGTACGGAGCCGGACGGCAGGGAGGGGAGGGTTCTCGGGGAAATCGCCGAGGACCCTCCCCTTTTGGGTGAACCTGTCTGATTTGCATGTCAGTTGAATATGCCCTCGGCCTACCTTGCGTGGCGGAGGTGATGATCGATGGACGCGATCGACATCGATGACCTGGTGCACGCCGCCACCGGAGCGCCCCTGCGGCGGCTGACCACGCCGGACGGCACCCACTGGTTCCCGGTGGTGGACGTGGCGAAAAGCCTCGGATACGCGGGGACGCGGGAGGCGCTGCGGACCGTGGCCCTGCCCGAGGAGTGCCTCGCGGCCGCACGGGAGCTCGACGGGGGCACGGGGACCCCCGGCCGGTCCACCGGGATCCGGGCGTCGACCCGGATGGTGAGCCTGGAGGGGCTCGTCCAGCTCGTCGGGGCGTGCCGGAGACCGGAGGCCGGGCCGTTCCGGACGTGGACGGCGGGGGTCGTGGCGGCGATCCAGCGGTACGGCGGGTACGGGCTCGAACCCTCCCCGGTGCACGCCGGGTTCCTGCTGCCGCCGGAGCTCGTCGACGTCCTCGTACGGCTGGAGGGACGGTTCGACGAGCGGGCCGCCGCGTACGTCGAGCACGCCGAGTACGCGGAGCTGCTCCGCGAGACCCGGCAGAACCTCTCCAGGGTCGCCGACTCCCTGGAGCGGCTCGCCGTGCCCCGTCAGCGCACCGGTGCCGCCGTCGCCCTCACGCCGCAGGAGCTCGTGGAGTCCTGGGCCATCACGGGGGACGTGCGGACGGTCGCCTCCTGCCTGGCGCCCGCGCTCGTACGGGGCGGGGTGCGCTACCGGCCCCAGGACGTCACCCGCCGCACCGGCCTCTCCGGCGAGCGCGTCCGGGACTGCGTCCGCCTCCTCCTCGAACGCGGTTGCATGCGCGAGGTGGGCGCCCCGGCCCCGGACGGCACCCGCATCTACGTCCTGCCCTGACCGGTCCACGTCCTGCCCCTGCCGGCCGGGACGCTACGGACCGGCCGGGCCCACCGCCACCACCTGGTACGCGTCCGCGTACACGATCCGGCCCGGGGTCGCCGACTCCAGGCGTACGCAGGGCACGCCGTGGTCCCGCAGGATGCGCAGGTACGGGGCGACCCGGGCCAGCGCCTCGGTCGCCGTCGGCCGGAACCAGGCGGCGGCGCCCGGGTTCACCGCCGGGTCGTAGACCCCCGGGTCCACCGCCGACGGGTTCGGGAAGTGCGCGTCGTACCAGTCGTTCGACGCGCGCCAGACCGCCCGTTCCTCGGGGGAGAGCCTGCCCTCCCGGGCCAGCGCGTTGGCCAGGCCGAAGACGCCGGGACGGTGGCCGCGGGGGCTCCGGACCGGGGACTGGAAGCGGATGTGACGGAGACTGGACGACATCCGGGGAGCATAGGGAGGCGCGACGGCGTGGAGTGGTGGTCTCGGGGGATCGACTGGACCGGCGGAGCGCCCGGGCTGCGGTGGCGGGGCGGGCGCGTCAGCCCGCTCACGTACGGGCAGCGGCTCGCCTTCCGGGCCGTCGGCGTCCGGCGGTGCCCCGGTGCCCGGGGAAACCCCTGCCCCCTGGAGGCCGTCGTGCCCGGCCGGTCCACCGGCGGGCGGTGCCCGGAGTGCGCGCGGCTCGACCGGGCCCACTCCGTCGCGGCCGACACCGTCGCGGACGACCCGCAGCCGTACCGCGTCTACCTGGCCTGGTTCGGGCCCGGCATGACCAAGGTCGGGATCACCGCCGAGGCGCGGGGCGAGGCCCGGCTCCTGGAGCAGGGGGCCGTCGCGTTCAGCTGGCTCGGCCGGGGCCCGCTGATGGCCGCCCGGCGCACCGAGGAGGTGCTGCGGCAGGCCCTCGGGGTGCCCGACCGGGTGGCGTACGAGCGCAAGCGGGCCGCCCGGCACGCCCTGCCGCCCGCCGGGGACCGGGCCCGCGAGGTCGAGGAGCTGTACCGGCGCGCACGGGCCGTCGGCGGCTGGACGGAGACCCTGGAGCCGCTGGAGTTCACCGCACGGGACCATGCGGGGGCGTTCCGTCTCGACGGGCTGCCGCGCCTCGACGGCACGGTCGCCGAGCTCGTCGGCGACGGCGTCGTCACCGGGCGGCTGCTCGCCGCCGTTGGGCCCGATCTGCACCTCCTCGCCCCCGACGGGCGCTGCCTCGCCCTCGACACCCGGCTCGTGCGCGGCTGGGTCCTGGAGGCCGCCGGGGAGGGGGAGGGCTTCTCGGTGCCGGTGACGGCGGCGCCCCCGGCGACCGGGAGCGCCCAAGAGGGGCTCTTCTGAACCCGCATCCGCCGGGCCCCGTTCCGGGCGGCCCCGTTCCGTCCGGCCCTGCTCCTGGCGGCCCCGTTCCGGACGGCCCTGCTCCTGGCGGCCCCGTTCCGTCCGGCCCTGCTCCTGGCGGCCCCGTTCCGTCCGGCCCTGCTCCTGGAGGCCTTCGCTCCGGACGGCCCTGCTCCTGGCGGCCTTCGCTCCGGACGGCCCTCGCGATCCGCCCCCGTCCCGCCCCTGACCGGGCTTCGTAAAGTCTTGGATCCCTTTCCCCGACCGCCGTGGACAGCCCGCCGCCCTCCCGGCGAGGGTGATCACATGACCCCGAAGCTGGTGGCGGGCCTCGAACCGCCCTACTACACCGCCGTTTTCACCTCCGTCCGTCCCGACGCCCCCGAGGGTTACGCCGAGACCTCCGCCCGGATGCAGGAGGTCGTCCGGGACGTCCCCGGCTTCCTCGGCCACGAGTCCGCCCGCACCCCCGGCGGCATCGGCATCACCGTCGCCTACTTCCGCGACCTGGAGGCCCTCGACGCCTGGCGCCTCCACACCGAGCACCAGGCCGCCAAGGCGTACGGGCGGAAGCACTGGTACGACAGCTACAGCGTCCACATCGGCAAGGTCGAACGGAGCTACGGCTTTGAACGAGAGTGACCGCGCCCCGGCCCCCGGCGCCCCGGCCCCCGGCGCCCCGGCCCCCGGCGCCCCGGCCCTCGACATCCCGGCCCTCGTCGAGCGGCTCGGGCTCCCCGGGCTCGTCGACGTGCACACGCACTTCATGCCGCAGAACGTCCTCGACAAGGTCTGGGCGTACTTCGACGCCGTCGGCCCCCTCACCGGCATGGAGTGGCCCATCACCTACCGCGAGGAGGAGGAGCGCCGGCTCGCCCTCCTGCGCGGGTTCGGCGTGGTCGCCTTCACCGCGATGCTCTACCCGCACAAGCCCGGCATGGCCGCCTGGCTGAACTCCTGGGCCGCCGACTTCGCGGCCCGCACCCCCGACTGCCTGCACACGGCGACCTTCTTCCCCGAGCCGGGCGTCGACGCGTATGTCCACCAGGCGCTCGACGCCGGTGCCCGGGTCTTCAAGGTGCACCTCCAGGTCGGCGGCTTCGACCCGACCGACAGCGGGCTCGACGCCTCCTGGGGCGCCCTCGCCGACAGCGGCACCCCCGTCGTCGTGCACTGCGGCTCCGGCCCCACGCCGGGGAACTTCACCGGTCCCGGGCCCATGGGACGACTGCTCGCCCGGCATCCCCGCCTGCGGGTGATCGTCGCGCACATGGGGATGCCGGAGTACAGCGAGTTCCTCGACCTGGCCCAGCGGTACGAGGGCGTCCACCTCGACACCACCATGGCCTTCACCGACTTCAGCGAGCGGCTCGCGCCCTTCCCCGGAGTCGAGCGCAAGCGGCTCCTCGACCTCGCCGACCGGATCCTCCTCGGTTCGGACTTCCCGAACATCCCGTACCCGTACGCCCACCAGCTCCACGCCCTCGAACGCCTCGGGCTCGGCGACGACTGGCTCCGGCGGGTCCTGTACGAGAACGGCGCCGTGATGTTTCACGTGAAACGGTGAGCGGCCGTCCGCCTGAACGGCCCTGAGCCTTTCTCAGGGAATTCACAGGAAAGGGAAAGAGGCCTCTCAGCGGCGGCCCCCACCGTGGGAGCCATGACCGTGACCACGCGAAGCACCAGCGCCCGCACCGGCACCCACGCCGACATGCTCCGCGCCGACGGAACCGCCGTCCGGGTCCTCGTCGTCGACGACGAGGCCTCGCTCGCCGAGCTGCTCTCCATGGCCCTGCGCTACGAGGGCTGGCAGGTCCGCAGTGCCGGGGACGGGGCCGCCGCCCTCCGCTCCGCGCGCGAGTTCAGGCCCGACGCCGTCATCCTCGACGTCATGCTCCCGGACGCCGACGGGTTGAGCCTGCTCGGCTCGATCCGCCGGGAACTGCCCGACGTGCCCGTGCTGTTCCTGACCGCGAAGGACGCCGTCGAGGACCGCATCGCCGGGCTCACCGCCGGTGGCGACGACTACGTCACCAAGCCCTTCAGCCTGGAGGAGGTCGTGGCCCGGCTGCGCGGTCTCATCCGCAGGTCCGGGGCCACGCAGACGCGCAGCGAGTCCCTGCTCGCCGTGGGGGACCTGACCCTCGACGAGGACAGCCACGAGGTCACCCGGGGCGGCGACTCCCTCCACCTCACCGCGACCGAATTCGAGCTGCTGCGCTACCTCATGCGCAATCCGCGGCGGGTGCTCAGCAAGGCGCAGATCCTCGACCGGGTCTGGTCGTACGACTTCGGCGGCCAGGCCAACGTCGTCGAGCTCTACATCTCCTACCTGCGCCGGAAGATCGACGCGGGCCGTTCGCCGATGATCCACACCCGGCGCGGGGCCGGTTACCTCATCAAGCCGGGGGAGTAGCCCCGGTGCGCGTACGACGGGGGCGGCCGTGGTCGCTGCGGACGCGGCTCGTCGTCTCGGCGGTCTCGCTGATCGCGGTCGTCGCGGCGGTGATCGGGACGGTGACGACCATCGCGTTCCGTTCGTACCTGTACGGCCAGGCCGACGAACAGGTCCACGCCCTCGCGGTCCGGGCGGCGGGTCCGCCGGCCGGCGGACCCCCGGCGCCCGGCTCGCTCGGCCCGTCCCGTCCGAAGGACCCCCTCGCGTTCCTCCGGGGGCCCGGCACCCTCGGCACCCTCGGCGCGGTCCTCACGGACGGCGAGGTGACCTCGGCCGGGTACTCGGCGGAGGCCGGGGGCAGCGGGCCGTACGAGCGGCTCATCCCGGTCAGCGCGCTCGACGCGGTCCAGCGGGCCGCGCTCGCCGACGTTCCCCGCGACGGCCGGCCGCACACCGTCGACATGCCCGGGAAGCTCGGCTCGTACCGGGTCGAGTACGCGGCCGGGGCGCACGGCAAGCTCCTCGTCGGCATCCCCCTCAGCGGGGTCGAGGACGCCCTCTCCACCCTCGTCCTCGTCGAGCTGAGCGTCACCGGTGCCGGGCTCGTCGCCGCCCTGCTCGCCGGAACCGTGCTCGTCCGGGTCGCCCTCCGCCCGCTGCGCCGGGTCGCCGCCACCGCCCGTCAGGTCACCCGGCTCCCCCTGCACAGCGGGGAGGTGGCGCTCCATCAGCGGGTCCCGGAGGCGGAGGCCGACCCGCGCACCGAGATCGGCCAGGTCGGCGCGGCCCTCAACCGGATGCTCGACCACGTCCACTCGGCCCTCGACGCCCGCCAGCAGAGCGAGACCCGGGTACGGCAGTTCGTCGCGGACGCCAGCCACGAGCTGCGCACCCCGCTCGCCTCGATCCGGGGGTACGCGGAGCTCACCCGGCGCGGCCACGAGGAGTGCGGCCCCGACACCCGGCACGCCCTCGGCCGGATCGAGTCCGAGGCGATCCGGATGACCGGCCTGGTCGAGGACCTCCTGCTGCTCGCCCGGCTCGACGCCGGCCGCCCCCTCTCGTACGGGGTCATCGACCTCGTCCCGCTCGTCGTGGACGCCGTGAGCGACGCCCGGGCCGCCGGGCCCGACCACCGCTGGCGTCTCGAACTGCCCGGGGACAGCGCGGTCGTACGGGCCGACGGCGCCCGGCTCCAGCAGGTCCTGGTCAACCTCCTCGCCAACGCCCGCACCCACACCCCGCCCGGCACCGAGGTCACCGCCCGTGTCCGTCCGGAGGGCACCTGGACGACGGTCGACGTCGAGGACGACGGGCCCGGCATCGCACCCGAGCTGCTCCCCGTCGTCTTCGAGCGCTTCGCGCGCGGTGACGCCTCCCGCTCCCGGCACGCCGGATCCACCGGCCTCGGCCTCGCCATCGTCCGCGCGGTCGTGCTCGCGCACGGCGGCGAGGTGGGCGTCCGGAGCGCCCCCGGCCGGACGGTCTTCACCGTCCGGCTGCCCGACGCGCCGGGCGCCGGCCAGGAGGTCGCACAGGAGGCCGGACCGACCGTCGCACCGGACTCACAGGCAGGCCACAGGCTCATCACACAGCCGTGACAGCGGCCTCGGCGAGGGTCGTCGGCATGCGAACCCAAACCATCGGGGAAGCCCTTCCCGCCCGGGAGCACCTGCCGGTGAGCGTCGCCGGACGGCCCGTCCTGGACGTGGTGATCCCCGTCTACAACGAGGAGAAGGACCTGGAGCCGTGCGTCCGCCGGCTCCACGAGCACCTCCTGAGGACCTTCCCGTACGGCTTCCGCATCACCGTCGCCGACAACGCCTCCACCGACACCACGCCCGCCGTCTCCGCCGGCCTCGCGGCCGACCTGTCGGAGGTGCGCTCCGTACGGCTCGAACAGAAGGGGCGCGGCCGGGCGCTGCGGACCGTGTGGTCGGCCTCGGACGCGCCCGTCCTCGCCTACATGGACGTGGACCTGTCCACCGACCTCAACGCGCTGCTCCCGCTGGTCGCGCCGCTCATCTCCGGCCACTCGGACCTGGCGATCGGCTCCCGGCTCGCCCGCTCCTCGCGGGTGGTGCGCGGGCCGAAGCGGGAGTTCGTCTCGCGGGCCTACAACCTGATCCTGCGCTCCTCGCTCGCCGCCCGGTTCTCCGACGCGCAGTGCGGCTTCAAGGCGATACGGCGGGAGGTCGCCGAGCGGCTCCTGCCGATGGTGGAGGACACCGGCTGGTTCTTCGACACGGAGATGCTGGTCCTCGCCGAGCGGGCCGGGCTGCGCATCCACGAGGTGCCGGTCGACTGGATCGACGACCCCGACTCGACCGTCCACATCGTGCGGACGGCGACCGACGACCTGAAGGGCGTGTGGCGGGTGGGGCGGGCCCTCGCGACCGGCTCGCTGCCCCTCGACCGGCTCGCCCGGCCGTTCGGCGACGACCCCCGGGACCGTGAGCTGAACGGCGTGCCGGGCGGCCTCGCCCGGCAGCTCGTCGGCTTCTGCGCGGTCGGGGTCCTGTCCACGCTCTGCTACCTCGCGCTGTACTCGGCCTTCCGCCCCGGCGTCGGCCCGCAGCTCGCCAACGCCGCCGCGCTCCTCGTCTCCGCCGTCGCCAACACGGCCGCCAACCGGCGCCTCACCTTCGGCGTACGGGGCCGGGACCGGGCCGTCCGCCACCAGGCGCAGGGGCTCGTGGTCTTCGCCATCGGCCTCGCCCTGACCAGCGGTTCGCTCGCCGCCCTCGGCGCGGCGACCGGCGATCCGGCGCACTCCACCGAGCTCGCCGTCCTGATCGTCGCCAACCTCGCCGCGACCGTCCTGCGCTTCCTCCTCTTCCGGCTCTGGGTCTTCCCGGAGCGGCCGACCTCAAGGAACGACCGATGACCACCCCGTCCACCGCCGTCCCCGCGGCCCCCCGCGGCGGCCGGCTCGCCCGGCTGTGGCGCGGACGCGCCGAGGACCGCCCCTGGGTCCGGCCCGCCTTCCTCGGCCTGCTCGCCGCCACCACGCTGCTCTACCTGTGGAACCTGAGCGCCTCCGGCTACGCCAACTCCTTCTACTCCGCCGCCGTCCAGGCGGGCTCCGAGAGCTGGAAGGCCTTCTTCTTCGGCTCCCTCGACGCGGCCAACGCCATCACCGTCGACAAGCCGCCGGCCGCGCTCTGGCCGATGGCCCTCTCCGTCCGCCTCTTCGGGCTCGGCTCCTGGCAGATCCTCGTGCCCGAGGTGCTGATGGGAGCGGGCACGGTCGCCGTGCTCTACGCGGCCGTCCGGCGCCGCTTCGGCGCGGGCGCGGGTCTGATCGCGGGCGCGGTCCTCGCGCTGACGCCGGTCGCCGCACTGATGTTCCGCTTCGACAACCCGGACGCGCTGCTCGCGCTGCTCATGACGGTCGCGGTGTACTGCGTGCTGCGCGCCCTGGAGGAGGAGCGGGGCAGCGTGAAGTGGCTGGTGTGGGCGGGGGTGGCGCTCGGCTTCGCGTTCCTCGCGAAGACCCTCCAGGCCTTCCTGATCCTGCCGCCGCTCGCGCTGGTCTACGGGGTGTGCGCGCCGGGCGGGTTCGGGCGGCGGCTCGGCCGGCTCGCCCTCGGCGGGCTCGCGATGCTCGTCTCGGCGGGCTGGTGGGTGGCCCTGGTCGAGCTGTGGCCGGCGTCCTCCCGCCCGTACGTCGGAGGCTCGCAGAACAACAGCTTCCTGGAGCTGACCTTCGGCTACAACGGCCTCGGCCGCCTCAACGGCGACGAGACCGGCAGCGTCGGCGGAGGGGGCCGGGGCGGTCCCGGCGGGACGGTCGAGAACCTGCCGGCGGGCATGGAACTGCCCGGTCGTCCCGGTGGCGGTGGCGGCGGCTGGGGCGAGACCGGGATCGGCCGGATGTTCGACGACTCGGTCGGCGGTCAGATCTCCTGGCTGCTGCCGGCCGCGCTGATCCTGCTGGTCGCCGGACTCGTCGTCACCCGGCGGGCGCCCCGGACGGACACGGCGCGCTCGGCGTTCCTGGTGTGGGGCGGTTCGCTCCTGACGACGCTCGCCGTCTTCAGCTTCATGGCCGGCATCTTCCACGAGTACTACACGGTGGCCCTGGCCCCGTACCTCGCGGCGCTGATCGGCACGGGTGCGGCCGTGCTGTGGGAGGAGCGGACCCGGTGGCCCGCCTCGGCGGCGCTCGCGGTGACGGCGGCGGTGACGGCGTGGTGGGCCTGGACGCTGCTCGGCCGCACACCGGACTGGCTGCCGTGGCTGCGCTGGACGGTCCTGGTGGCGGGCGCCGTCGGGGCCCTCGGACTGCTGTGCGCGGGCCGGGTCGACCGGCGCCTCGGGCTCGCGGCGGCGGGGCTCGGCCTGGCGACGGGGCTCGCGGGGCCGTTCGCGTACACCCTGGCGACGGTGGACTCGGGACACCAGGGCTCGATCGTGACGGCGGGCCCGGCGGGCGGCGGCATGGGCGGCCGGGGCCCGATGAACGGCAGGACGGCCTTCGGCGGCCGGTCTCCGGGCGACGGCCGGGCCCCGGGCGACGGCCAGGCTCCGGGCGGTGGTCAGGCCCCCGGCAACGGCCAGGCCCCCGGCGGTCAGATGCCCGGCAACGGTCAGCCCTTCGGCGGCCCCGGCGGCCCCGGCGGTTTCGGCGGTCCCGGCGGCGAGCGCGGCGGTATGAACGGCGGCATGGGCGGCGGCGGCATGGGCGGTCTGCTCAACGGCGCCGACGTCGGTACGGAGGCGAAGGCCGCCCTCCTCGAGGACGCCGACGCGTACACCTGGGTCGCGGCCACCATCGGCGCGCAGAACGCCGCAAGCTACCAACTGGCCACCGAGAAGCCGGTCATGGCGATCGGCGGCTTCAACGGCAGCGACCCCTCCCCGACGCTCGCCCGGTTCGAGCAGTACGTCGCCGAGGGGAGGATCCACTACTTCATCGGCGGCGCGGGCAACGGCGGCGGTCCCGGCGGCGGCAACTCCGAGATCTCCACCTGGGTCGCGGAGACCTTCGAGAAGACCACGATCGGCGGCGCCACCTTCTACGACCTGACCCGGGAGAAGTAGCCTGCGGACATAACCGCTATACACCGTACGAGAGTCCTTGTACGGTGTACGAGCCCTCCTCTCGTACACCGTATAAGGAGTCGTGTCCCATGACGGCAGCCACCGGCGGCCATCCCCAGCGCTGGCTGATCCTCGGCGTCATCTGCCTCGCCCAGCTCACGGTGCTGCTCGACAACACCGTGCTCAGCGTCGCCATCCCCTCCCTGACCTCCGAACTGCACGCGTCCACCTCCGACATCCAGTGGATGATCAACGCCTACTCGCTCGTCCAGTCCGGCCTGCTGCTCACCGCCGGCAACGCCGCCGACCGCTACGGCCGCAAGAAGCTCCTCGCCGCCGGCCTCGCGCTCTTCGGCCTCGGCTCCCTCGCCGCCGGTCTCGCCGGCACCACCGCGCAGCTGATCGCCGCCCGCGCGGGCATGGGCGTCGGCGGCGCGCTCCTGATGACCACCACCCTCGCCGTCGTGATGCAGATCTTCGACGACTCGGAGCGGGTCAAGGCCATCGCGCTCTGGTCCACGGTCGCCTCGCTCGGCTTCGCCGGAGGCCCCCTGCTCGGCGGCGTGATCCTGAACCACTTCTGGTGGGGAATGATCTTCCTGATCAACCTGCCGGTCGCGGCCGTCGCCCTGGTCGCCGTCCTCAAGCTCGTCCCGGAGTCCAAGAACCCCCAGGGCGAGCGCCCCGACCTGCTCGGCGCGCTGCTCTCCACCATCGGCATGACCGCCGTCGTGTACGCGATCATCAGCGGTCCCGGGCACGGCTGGCTCTCCGCCCAGGTCCTGGTCCCGGCGGCCGTCGGCCTCCTCGGACTCGGCGCCTTCGCGCGGTGGGAGCTGCACACCCCGTACCCGATGCTCGACATGCACTTCTTCCGGAACCAGAAGTTCATCGGTGCCGTCGGCGGTTCGATCCTGGTCGTCTTCGGCATGGGCGGCTCGCTCTTCCTGCTCACCCAGCACCTGCAGTTCGTCCTCGGCTACGAGCCGCTCGAAGCCGGCCTCCGGATGGCGCCGCTCGCCCTGACGATCGTCGGCCTCAACCTGACCGGCGTCGGCCCGAAGATCGTCGTGAAGCTCGGCACCCCGCCCACCGTCGTGCTCGGCATGACGCTGGTCGCCGCCGGCCTCACCTCCATCGCGCTGCTCGGCGGCGGCACGGACGGCAGCTACGGGGGGATGCTGCTCGGCCTGGTCCTGATGGGCTTCGGAATCGCCGTCTCCTCGCCGGCCATGGCCAACGCCCTGATGAGCGCGATCCCGCCGGAGAAGGCGGGCGTGGGCGCCGGGATCAACGGCACCCTGGCGGAGTTCGGCAACGGCCTGGGCGTCGCCGTCCTCGGCGCCGTGCTCAACGCCCGCTTCGCCGCCCTCGTCGCCGTGACCGCGACCTCGCTCCCGGCCGCCCTGGCCGCCGCCGGAGGCGAGGCCGAGCGGCGGCAGATCTCCGACGCCTTCGCCTCCGGCCTCCAGACCAGCCAGCTCGTCGGCGCGATCGCCGTCTTCGCCGGCGGGCTCCTGGCGGCGGCCCTGCTCAAGCGGGCCGAGCGCGAGGAGAAGGCCCTGGCCCCCGAACAGCCGGCCACTGCCTAGGGAGGGGACTCGCCGATCAGGCCGGATCGGGGCGCGGCGCCGGGCGTCGCGCGTCCGGCCCCCTCGGCAAGACACCCCCTAGCATGGTGACGAACCACTGACAGACGGAGGAACGCGATGGTCAAGGCAGCCGCTCGGGCCAAGAACCCGGCGCGTTCCAGCGTGTGGCTGGAGGAGCGGGCCACCCGCAGCGGCGGGGGCCCGACCGGGCTCGACCGGGACCGGATCGTCGCCGCCTCGATCCGGATGCTCGACGAGGAGGGCCTCGCCAAGCTGTCGATGCGCAAGCTCGCGACCGAGCTGGGCGTCACGGCCATGTCCCTCTACTGGTACGTGGACACCAAGGACGACATCATCGAGTTCGCCATGGACAGCGTCTACGGCGAGTTCGACCTCGCGGAGGTCGACGCCGCCCGGGACTGGCGGGACCGGATCCGCGTGCTGGCCCGGGAGTACCGGAGGATGCTGGTCCGCCACCCGTGGATGTCGCCGAGCACCGGCCACTACCTGAACATCGGCCCGAACGCGATCACCGTCGGCCGCAAGATCCACGAGGCGATCGGGGACACCGGCCTCTCGCTGGAGCGCCGCCCGAGCGCGACGTCGGCGGTCTTCCAGTTCGTGTACGGCTACGGGACGATCGAGGCCCAGTTCGGCCGGCGCGCGGCCGAGGCGGGGATGTCGCAGGACGAGTTCTACGTGGACTCGGTGCAGGCCCTGCGGGGGGACCCGGAGTTCAAGGGCCGGATGGAGGGGCTGGACGAGATCCTCGACGAACGGACCTTGCACGGCAGCCTCAGCGACATCTGGGACCGCGACTTCGTCTACGCCCTGGACGTCCTGGTCGCCGGCATCGAGGTCATGGTCGCGCGCGAGGCCGAGGCCGAAGGACGACGGACATGACGGAGCGGCGGGCCGTCCCCTGCCCGCCGCTCCGTACCCGACCCGGCCGCGCCTCCGCTCGAAGCGCGGCCGGGAGCTTTTCCTAGGCCTTCGCGTCGGCCGTCTCCTCGGAGGGCTTCGCCTGGTTGCTCTTCAGCGCGACCTCCTTGATGAACAGCGTCACCACGAAGGCGAGCAGCGCGAACGGCGCCGAGTAGAGGAAGACGTCGGCCACGCCGTGTCCGTACGCGTCCTCCATGACCGTGCGGATCGGGGCCGGCAGCTTGTCCATGTCGGGGATGCCACCGCCCGAGCCGCCCTTGCCCATGGCGGCCGCGGCCTTCGGACCGAGCTCGGCCAGGCCCTCCTTGACGTAGTCCGTGACCCGGTGGGCCATGACCGCGCCGAGCGCCGAGACGCCGATCGCACCGCCCAGGGAGCGGAAGAAGGTGACGACGGAGGAGGCGGAGCCGAGGTCGGCGGGGGCCACCTGGTTCTGGGTGCAGAGCACCAGGTTCTGCATCATCATGCCGAGGCCGAGGCCGAGGACCGCCATGAAGAGCGCGATGTGCCAGTACGCCGTGTCGTAGCGGATCGTGCCGAGCAGTCCGAGACCGCCGGCGGCCAGGGCGCCGCCGCTGACCAGCCAGGCCTTCCAGCGGCCGGTCTTGGTGATGACGAGACCGGAGACGGTGGAGGAGACGAACAGGCCGCCGATCATCGGGATGGTGAGGACGCCGGACATGGTCGGCGACTCGTTCCGGGCCAGCTGGAAGTACTGGCTGAAGAAGACCGTGCCGGCGAACATCGCGACGCCCACGGCGAGCGAGGCGAGCGAGGCGAGGGTGATCGTCCGGTTGCGGAAGAGGCGGAGCGGGATGATCGGCTCGCTCGCCTTGGACTCGACGAGCACGAAGACCGCGCCGAGGAGGACCGAGCCGCCGACCATGGCGGCCGTCTGCCAGGACATCCAGTCGTACTTGTCGCCCGCGAAGGTGACCCAGACGAGGAGCAGAGAGACGGCGGCGCTGATGAAGAGGGCGCCCGCCCAGTCGACCTTGACCTGACGCTTCACGACGGGGAGCTTCAGGGTCTTCTGCAGGACGATCAGGGCGATGATCGCGAAGGGCACGCCGACGTAGAAGCACCAGCGCCAGCCGAGCCAGTCGGTGTCGGTGATGACGCCGCCGAGCAGCGGGCCGCCGACGGTGGCGACGGCGAAGGTCGCGCCGAGGTAGCCGCTGTACCGGCCGCGCTCGCGCGGGGCGATCATGGCGGCCAGGATGATCTGGGAGAGGGCGGTCAGACCGCCGACGCCGATGCCCTGGACGACGCGGCAGGCGATGAGCATGCCGGTGCTCTGCGAGAGGCCGGCGACGATCGAGCCCGTGACGTAGACGATCAGGGCTATCTGGACCAGCAGCTTCTTGGAGAAGAGGTCGGCGAGCTTGCCCCAGAGCGGGGTGGTCGCGGTCATCGCCAGGAGGGAGGCGGTCACCACCCAGGTGTAGGCGGACTGGCCGCCGCCCAGGTCGGTGATGATCTGGGGGAGGGCGTTGGAGACGATCGTCGAGGACAGGATGGCGACGAACATGCCGAGCAGCAGCCCGGACAGCGCCTCCATGATCTGCCGGTGGGTCATCGGGGCGGTCTCGCCGCCACCGCCGGTACCGGTGACGCCGTTCCGCGCACCGGTGTCGGGCGTGGTCGTGGCCATGAACTTCCTTTTTCTCAAGCGTGGTGGGCCCGGCAGTCCCCGAAGGAGTCGCGGAGGCGGGCGAGCAGGAGCGTGAGGTGGTCGACGTCGTCGTCGGTCCACTCCGCGAGGTGTCGGGAGAAGGCCTCGGTCACTCGGCGGTCGAGCTCGTCGAGCATCGCGTGGCCCGGTTCCGTGAGGTGCAGGATGCGGGAGCGTCTGTCGTCAGGGTCGGGCAGCCGTTCGATCCAGCCGTGCTCCACGGTGTGGGCCACGTGGCGGCTGCACACGGACATGTCGACGGCCATGAGCTCGGCGAGCTTGCTCGTCCGCATGGCGCCGTGGTGGTTGACCAGGGCGAGCACGGCCGCCGAGCCGCCCTGGCAGTCGACGGGCAGGACGCGGGCGAGACCGCGCTTCACGGCGCCGATCGCACTCACCGAGCGGGCGAGTTCCTCGTACCTGTTCCGCGTCGCCATCGGGCACCCCCGTCCATCTTGTTGCTTAGGGCAACCATAGAGATGGATGGTTGCTTCAGGCAAACTAAATCGGTCAAACGGCGCTAAAGAATCGGCAAAGGCGGATCGTCGGCGCCGGGGCTTGGGTCCCCCATCCCGACTTCGCTAGGGTCCTGGCCCATGGCACACAACCCCCAAGCACCGTACGGCCAGGGCCAGCCCCCTCAGGGTCCCGAGGGCTACGACCCCGCCGGCAGCACGCAGATGTTCCGCGCCTTCGTCGACGAGGGCACCCCGCAGCGGCAGCAGCCGCAGCCCGTGGCCGCGTCGGGCGGCCCGCGGGTCGGCCTGATCGTGGGCGTCGTCGCGGTGATCGTCGTCCTGGCGGCCGTCGCCTGGCTGGCGCTGGGCTGACCCTCCGTACCGACCGCACGCCCCGGGTGGGCCGGATCCGCGACAGCGGACCGGCCCACCTTTCTTTTGCGCCTCCGAGGGGAGCGGTCTTCTGCGGCCCCGAGGGGTCCTTCCTCTGCGCCTCCGGGAGGGCCGGTCTTCTGCGCCTCCGGGAGAGCCGGTCTTCTACGGCTCCGAGGGGGCCGGTCCGTCCAGGGCCGGGGCGAGCACCGTGAAGGCCTCCCCGAGCAGGGCGACCGGATCCTCCGTGACCTCCGCGCCCTGGCCGGCGCTCCACCGGCGCAGTACGGCGTCGAAGGCGGTCAGGGCCATGCCCGCGGCGAGCCGGGGACGGAGGTCGACCTCGGGATCGCGTCCCAGCCGGGCCCCCAGCTCCTCCGTCAGGTCCTCGCGCCACTCCGCCTGGTGCTCCAGGAGGCGCGCGAGGAGGGAGGGGGTCCGCAGGATCAGCCGGACCACCGGCAGGACCCGCTCGGCGTGGTCGCCGCAGGCGGCCAGCGGTACGGAGACGGCGTGCCGCAGCGCCTCGGAGGGGCGCTCGCGGGCGGGCCGGTCGGCGAGCGCGGCGCGCATGTCGGCGCCCATGCCGGCCAGGAACTGGACGACCACGTCCTCCTTGGACGCGAAGTACCGGAAGAAGGTCCGCTTGGAGACCCCGGCCCCGGTCGCGATCTCGTCGACGGTCGCGGCGTCGAAGCCCTTGAGGGCGAACAGCTGGAGCGCCGCCTCGGTGAGCTCGGTCGCGACGAGCTGGCGTTTGCGCTGGGCGAGGGTCGACTCGGGGCGGGTGGTCACGATCCGATGGTAACGCGGTGCCTTCGCTGGCATTCAAAGTCACGCTTGACACTCGGTGACACAAACGGCAACGTGTGTCGCATGACTGGGAAACAGCGCTGGACCGCCGACCTCGTCCCGGACCAGACCGGGCGGGTCTTCGTCGTCACCGGGGCCAACAGCGGTCTCGGCCTCGCCACCACCCGCGCGCTGGTCCGGCGGGGCGGGCGGGTGATCCTCGCCGTGCGGGACGAGGAGAAGGGCCGCCGGGCGGCCGAGGACCTCGTGGCGGCGGGGGCCGACCGGGACCTCCTCGTCGTGCGGCGGATCGACCTCGCCGACCTCGATTCGGTGCGCGCCTTCGCCGACGGGGTGCGCGCGGAGGAACCGCGGCTCGACGTGCTCGTCAACAACGCGGGCGTGATGGCGCCGCCCCGCACGCTCACCCGCCAGGGCCACGAGGTCCAGTTCGCCGCCAACCACCTCGGTCACTTCGCGCTCACCGGTCTGCTGCTCGACCTGCTCGCCGCCGGGACCGACCCCCGGGTGGTCACGGTCAGTTCGATCAACCACCGGCAGGGCGGCCTCCGCTTCGACGACCTGAGCGGGGAGCGGGGCTACACGCCCATGGCCTTCTACAACCAGAGCAAGTTCGCCAACGCCGTCTTCGGCAAGGAGCTGCACCGTCGCCTGACCGCGGCCGCCGGCCCGGTCCGCAGCGTGCTCGCCCACCCCGGCTACACCGCGACGAACCTCCAGACGAAGGACACCTCCGGCCTGGTGAAGCTGTTCTTCGGGCGCGTCGGCAATCCGCTGCTCGCCCAGCGGCCGGAGCGGGGCGCGCTGCCCCAGCTGTACGCGGCGACCGACGCGTCCGTCGCGGGCGGCGAGTTCATCGGCCCGGGCGGCATGGGCGAGCTGCGGGGCGCCCCGGCCCGCGTGCGCCTCTCCGACGCGGCGGCCGACCCCGGGACGGGCCGCCGGCTGTGGGAGGAGTCGGAGCGCCTGACGGGAGTGCGCTTCCCCTGAAATCCCCTGCCGCCACTCCCTAGGGGTGCTAGGTTTCTACCTAGAGTTTCTAGGAAGGGGAGAGCCGTGGTGCGCGCGGGAATCACCGTCGACGGCCTCGTGCGGGCCGCCGCCGAGATGGCGGACGAGAGCGGCCTCGACAAGGTCACCGTCTCGGCCCTGGCGCGCCGCTTCGGGGTCAAGGACGCGAGCCTCTATTCACACGTCAGGAACCTGCGCGACCTGCGGGTCCGGCTCGCGCTCCTCGCCTCGGGCGAGATGAACGACGCCATCGGCGCCGCCGTGGCCGGCCGGTCCGGCAAGGAGGCGCTCGTCGCCTTCGCCGACGCCTACCGCGACTACGCCCTCGCGCACCCCGGGCGGTACGCGGCCGCGCAGCAGCGGATCGAGCCGGAGGAGATCGAGGACACCACCGTCCTCCTGCGGGCCGTCGAGCTCACCTACGGCATGCTGCGCGGCTACGGCCTCCGGGAACCCGACCTCACCGACGCCGGACGCCTGCTCCGCAGCGCCTTCCACGGCTACGTCCACCTCGAACTGGGCGGCGGCTTCGCGCACTCCCGCCCCGTCGCCGCATCCTGGGCGCGCTCGCTGGACGCGCTCCACCACGTCCTGGAGAACTGGGGGAACGGATCATGAACGGCATCGACGTCGGCACGGTGAAGGTCCCGGGGGCGACCCTGAGGTACGAGTCCCGGGGCGGCGGCCCCGCGCTGCTGCTGATCCCCGGTGGTGCCGGGGACGCCGGGCTCTTCGAAGGGATGGCCGGCCTCCTCGCGGACGCCGGACACACCGTGGTCTCGTACGACCAGCGCGGCCTGTCGCGCAGTCCGCTCGACGGGCCCCCCGCCGACCAGCGGGTGGCCGAGTGGCGCGACGACGCCCTCGCGGTCCTGGACGCGGTCTCCCCGGACGAGCCCGCCCACGTCTTCGGCAGCAGCTCCGGCGGCATCGTCGCCCTCTCCCTGCTCGCCGCCCGCCCGGACCGGGTGCGCCGGCTCGTCGCCCACGAGCCGCCCCTCGTGGAGCTGCTCGCCGACCCGGCCCCGTACCGCGACCACTTCGCCGAGGTGCGCGAGCTGCACCGCACGCGGGGGCTCGGGCCGGCGATGGCCCGGTTCTCCGAGACGCCGGACGGCCGGAAGCCGGAGCGGCAGGGCGGCGAACCACCCGCCTCCCTCCGCCCGATGGCCTCCCGCATGGCCGCCAACATGCCGGTCTTCCTGGAGCACGTCCTGGTCCCCTTCTCCTCCTCCGCCCCCGATCTGGAGGGGCTGCGCGCCGCCGCCGGGAAGCTGGTCCTGGGCGTCGGCGAGGAGTCCGCGGATCAGGAGGCGCTCGCCGGACCGGCCCGGCGGCTCGCCGAACTGACCGGCGCCGTGCGGACGGAGTTCCCCGGCGGCCACGTGGGCTGCGTGGAGCACCCGGCCGGGTTCGCGAAGGTACTGCTCAGCGCCATGTGGCGGTGACCTCGCGGGTGTCGATCCGCATGCCGATCGGCACCCGCCAGGACTCCACGCACACCGTGTACGTCCGCGTCCGTGACGTTCCCGCGGCGATCGGCGCGGGCAGCGGCTGACTGGAGGGGACCGTTCCCCAGTCGGTGCCGAGCAGGCCGATGATGTGCGTCGCGAAGCCGACCGTTCCCGAAGTGGCCGCGGAACCACCGGTGTTGCGGAAGGTCACGGTGACCCGCTGGCACCAGCGCCGGTCGCCGTCCGCGAGACCGGGCGCGGAGACGGTGAGCACGGCGGGCCCGGGCGCGGGGGTCGGGGCGGTCGACGACGGGGGCGTGTCGGTGCCGGGCGGCGTGGACCCGGGCGTGCCGGAGGGGGGACGCGGGGTGCCGGTGCCGCTCCCTCCGCGACCGGGCGCGGTCGTCGACGCCGTACCCGGCCCGGACCCCGATCCCGCACTCGTACCCGATCCCGTGCTCGTGTCCGTACGGGAGGGTCCGGAGGTCCCGGAGGCGGGAGTCCCGGAAGTCCCGGACGGGCCCGGGAAGGCCCCGTCCCCGCCCGTGGAGGCCGCCCCGGGCGTCCCGGCCGCTCCGGGCGACCCGGGTGCCGCGGGCGACGGGGAGGACGTGCTGGACGTCGTCCCGCTCGCGGAAGGGCTCTCCAGGGGGACCAGGGTGACCACGCCCGAAGGGGCGACCGCGCCCTTCGGGGAGGGGCCGGCGCCGACCGCCGCGTACCCCTCGCCGTCTCCTCCGCCACCGCACGCGGTCAGCGCCCCGCCGAGGCAGAGCGCCACCGCCACGAGTCCGGGCTTCCTGCGCCTCATGCGCCCCAGTCTGGCCGACGCGCTGTCGGCAAACGGGGGTTTTCCGGAACTCAGTCGGAGATGAGGCCCTCGCGCAGCTGGGCGAGGGTGCGGGTGAGGAGCCGCGAGACGTGCATCTGGGAGATGCCCACCTCCTCGCCGATCTGCGACTGCGTCATGTTCGCGAAGAAGCGCAGCATGATGATCTGCCGCTCGCGGGGCGGCAGTTTGGCGAGCAGCGGCTTGAGCGACTCGCGGTACTCGACGCCTTCGAGGGCCGTGTCCTCGTAGCCGAGGCGGTCCGCGAGCGAGCCCTCGCCGCCGTCGTCCTCGGGCGAGGGGGAGTCCAGCGAGGAGGCGGTGTAGGCGTTGCCGACGGCGAGGCCGTCGACCACGTCCTCCTCCGACACCCCGAGCACGGCGGCGAGTTCGGGCACGGTGGGGGAGCGGTCGAGCTTCTGCGCGAGCTCGTCGCTGGCCTTGGTCAGGGCGAGGCGCAGCTCCTGGAGCCGGCGCGGGACCCGCACCGACCACGAGGTGTCGCGGAAGAAGCGCTTGATCTCGCCGACGACGGTCGGCATCGCGAACGTCGGGAACTCGACGCCCCGTTCGCAGTCGAAGCGGTCGATCGCCTTGATGAGGCCGATGGTGCCGACCTGGACGATGTCCTCCATCGGTTCGTTGCGGGAGCGGAAGCGGGCCGCCGCGTACCGCACGAGCGGGAGGTTGAGCTCGATGAGGGTGTCGCGGACGTAGGTCCGCTCCGGGCTGTCGGCCGCGGCTCCCTCGGCGTCGAGGGAGCGCAGCCGCAGGAAGAGGGAGCGCGAGAGGGTGCGGGTGTCGAGGGCGCCGGACGTGACGACCATCGGCGGAGGCGCGGTCTCGGTGGTCCCAGCGGTGTTCACGGTCTCCGTGCCGTCGGCCGCGGTCGGCGCCGTCGTCTGCGCGGGCACGGGAACGGGCGTGAGCGTGAGCACCTTCGAGCTGCCCAGTTCTGTGGACATGCCACCCCCTTGAGGTCGCGGACGGTCGCGGTGGCCGCGACCGTCTGAGGAACGCAGCCTCCACCTGAATACCGGCGGCGGGGCTGCGGCAAACTCGGTTCCAGCAGAATGTCACATGTCGGCAACACGCTGTAGTGACTTGTCGACACAGCGACGATGCATTTCCGCAGGAAACAAGGGGTGTACGGCATTTGGCCCGGGTGAAAACCGCTCAGGAGCGGTCTACCCGTTCCGGTTACGCCTCGATCCTGTTTGCGGATCTCAAGCGGGCGAAACTGCGGGCGAGGAGCCTTGACACGTGCATCTGGGAGACGCCGAGCTCCTGACTGATCTGAGACTGGGTCAAATTGCTGTAGTAGCGCAGCATCAGGATCCGCTGTTCCCGCTCGGGAAGCTGGACGAGCAGGTGCCGGACGAGGTCGCGGTGTTCGACGCCGGCGAGCGCGGGGTCCTCGTAGCCGAGCCGGTCGAGCAGTCCGGGCAGCCCGTCGCCCTCCTGGGCGGCCTCCAGGGAGGTGGCGTGGTACGAGCGGCCGGCCTCGATGCAGGCGAGCACCTCGTCCTCGCCGATCCGCAGCCGCTCGGCGATCTCCGCGGTCGTGGGGGAGCGGCCGTGAGCGGTCGTCAGGTCCTCGGTGGCGCCGTTCACCTGGACCCAGAGCTCGTGCAGCCGGCGCGGCACGTGGACGGTCCGCACGTTGTCGCGGAAGTACCGCTTGATCTCGCCGACGACGGTCGGCATCGCGAAGGTGGGGAACTGGACGCCCCGGTCGGGGTCGAAGCGGTCGATGGCGTTGATGAGGCCGATGGTGCCGACCTGGACGACGTCCTCCATCGGCTCGTTGCGGGAGCGGAAGCGGGCCGCCGCGTACCGTACGAGCGGCAGGTTGGCCTCGATGAGGGCGCCGCGCACCCGGTGGTGCTCGGCGGTGCCCGGCTCCAGGTCCTTGAGCTGCCCGAAGAGCACCTGGGTGAGGGCGCGGGTGTCGGCGCCGCGGGTGCTCTGGGGGCGCGTGCGGGGGGCCTCGGGGGCGCCGCCCGCCTCGTGCTGGGGCGGGACCTGAGGTGCTGTACTGGCCGGCACGTTCACGCCACCCCTTCGCCTGTCCTTGCTGGTCGACCGGGTCAGCTACGGTCAACTCATCCGTCAAAAGCGGTCATAGCATCACAAGACATGTCCACTGTGTGCAAGCACCGCATAATCCCGTGTTGGGGGCATAGTGGCGGAAAAGGGGGAGGTCACGCGCGGAAAAGGCCCCCCGCCGCGAGGGCAGGGGGCCTCGGGGTGAAGAGGGGACTAAAAGGCGTAGTCCGCGATCACCCAGGTGGCGAACTCGCGCCACTGGGCGACACCGGCCTGGTGGGCGGGGTGGTCCAGGTAGCGCTGGAGCGCGTCCGTGTCCTCGACGGCCGAGTTGATGGCGAAGTCGTACGCGATCGGGCGGTCCGTGATGTTCCAGTCGCACTCCCAGAACGTCAGCTCCGGAATCTGCCCGCCGAGCGCACGGAACGCCTCCACGCCGGCGACCACGCGCGGCTCGTCGCGAGCGACGCCGTCGTTGAGCTTGAAGAGGACCAGATGGCGGATCACGGTGGGCTCCTAGTTGACGAGTTCGGTCATGAACTGACCGACCCCCTGGGCGGCGCTGGAAATGCCCTCGAACCCTACCTGGACCAGGTCGGCGGCCCTGGCCGGGGACGTGACGATCGTGTACAGCACAAAGACCACGACCGCGTACAGCACGACTTTCTTCGCTTGTGCCACCTGCCCAGCCCTCCCCTGTTCCCCCGCCGCACGACCGCGCCACTCTAACCGAGGCCTTGTGCGCCAAGGGCCCTGCGATCGGGGCCTTTCGCCGCCCCCGGAAGGGTGACGGACGAGCAGGACGGGTGTCGAGCCGGAAGGGCCACGGAGATACGCCGAAGGGCCCGACGCTGATGCGTCGGGCCCTTCGATCGAAGCGGTAGCGGAGGGATTTGAACCCTCGGTGAGTTTCCCCACACTCGCTTTCGAGGCGAGCTCCTTCGGCCGCTCGGACACGCTACCGAGAGAGAGCTTAGCCCAAAGTCCCGCTGCGATGAAATCCGCATCCCTCCGCAGGTCGGAAGGGGGCCGACGGGTGCGTCAGCGACTGCGGAAGAAGGCCGTCAACTGCTCCGCGCACTCCTCGCCGAGGACGCCCTGGACCACCTCGGGGCGGTGGTTCAGCCGCCGGTCCCGCACGAGGTCCCAGAGCGAACCGGTCGCCCCCGCCTTCTCGTCGAGCGCCCCGAACACCACCCGCTCGACGCGCGACTGGACGAGCGCGCCGGCGCACATCACGCACGGCTCCAGGGTCACGACCAGCGTGCAGCCCGTCAGCCGCCACTCGCCGGTGACCGCCGCCGCCCGGCGCAGGGCGAGCACCTCGGCGTGCGCGGTGGGGTCGCCGGTGGCCTCCCGCTCGTTGTGCGCGCGGGCGATCACCGTGCCGTCCGGGCCGAGCACGACCGCCCCGACCGGTACGTCGCCGGCCGGCGCGGCCGCGTCGGCCTCGGCGAGGGCGAGACGCATGGCGTCCCGCCAGGGATCCCGGACCGGGTCCCGAACGGCGTCGGGAGCGGGGTCGGGGACGGGTGCCGCGGGCGCCACTAGCGGACGGCCTCCAGGACCTCGGCGGCGCCCAGCGCGTCCGCGATCTCCGCGAGCGCGTCCGTGTCGAGGGCCAGCAGGTCCTCCGCCGACATCCCGAGGTCGGCCAGGACCAGCCGGTCGCCCACCGGGGCGGCCGGGACGGCCTCGGCGGCGACGGAGCCCGCCTCGTCGTCCCCGTCCGCGTCGAGCGGCTCCCCGTCCTCGGTGCCGTCCAGGTCCAGCGCCTCCAGGTCGTCGACCAGGTCGTCCAGGTCGTCGCCGAGGATCTCCCGGGTGAGCATCTCCCCGTACGAGGAACGGGCGGCGGCGGCCCCGTCCGAGACGTAGACACGAGGGTCTTCCTCACCCTCGATCCGGACGATCCCGAACCACGCGTCCTCCTGCTCGATGAAGACGATCACCGTGTCGTCGTCCGAGGCCTCACGGGCGAGCTCGGCCAGATCCGACAGGGTCTCCACGTCGTCGAGCTCCGTGTCGCTCGCTTCCCACCCGTCTTCGGTGCGCGCGAGCAGTGCGGCGAAGTACACCTGACTCTCTCCCACTGATCAGAGGTGTGACGTTCCGGCGGCGCGAGCCTGATGCCCCGCCCAATCGGCATCGTGACAGAAACGACGCGATCAGGAGAGGTCTTCGGCTCTTGCGTCGTGCATCAGTCTGAACGACCCCGCGATCGGGCGGGCGTGCGACCCCGGCGCACAGAGGGGGCGCACGGCGGATCCTCCGGCCGGGACCTCACCACCGGAAGGTCCTCATGCGCATCTGCTGCCGCATCCGTGCGGCCCGGGCGCGCCGCGGCTGCACGCGTTCGCGCAGCGCCTTCGCCTCGTTCAGCTCGCGGAGGAACTGCGCGCGGCGCCTGCGGCGCTCCGCGTCGGTCTCCCGTGCCGGCGTGCGGGCCGCCCCCTCGGCGACTCCCTCAGCCGGTTCTTCCAGGTCGGGCATCGGCCACACCACCCCATCGCTGGGTCCCTGTGACCCCACCTTCCCCCAGCGGCGCGGGTCGATGCCAGTGCGCGGCGGGCTACTGTTGAGTCATGCGTCTCCACGTCGTCGACCACCCCCTGGTCGCCCACAAGCTCACCACCCTGCGCGACAAGCGCACGGACTCCGCGACCTTCCGCCGTCTCGCCGACGAGCTGGTCACCCTGCTCGCCTACGAGGCCACCAGGGACGTGCGGACCGAGCAGGTCGACATCGAGACCCCCGTGACGCCCACGACCGGCGTGAAGCTGTCGTACCCGCGTCCGCTGGTGGTCCCGATCCTGCGCGCCGGGCTCGGGATGCTCGACGGCATGGTCCGGCTGCTCCCGACGGCCGAGGTCGGTTTCCTCGGCATGATCCGCAACGAGGAGACGCTGGAGGCGTCGACCTACGCGACGCGGATGCCGGAGGACCTCTCGGGCCGCCAGGTGTACGTCCTGGACCCGATGCTGGCGACCGGCGGCACGCTGGTCGCGGCGATCCAGGAGCTCATCAAGCGCGGCGCCGACGACGTGACCGCGGTCGTGCTCCTCGCCGCCCCGGAGGGCGTCGAGGTCATGGAGCGCGAGCTCGCGGGCACGCCGGTGACCGTCGTGACGGCCTCGGTCGACGAGCGGCTCAACGAGAACGGCTACATCGTCCCGGGCCTGGGCGACGCGGGCGACCGCATGTACGGCTCCGCCGAATAGGACGCCGCCGGCTCCGCCGAACAGGACGCCGCCGGCTCGGCCGGACGGTTCACCGCCGGCTCCGCCGAGCAGGACCTAACGGCAAGGCTTCACCGCGGGCGCGGGCTTGGTCAGGGTGACCAGGGCCGCGTCCGCCGTCGTCTTCGGGGACAGCGTCTTGAACGCGGTCCCGATGATCAGGTCCACGTCCGCCGTGCCCCGGGTGTCCGTCTTGGACGTGGCGCCCGCGAGCTGGGTGCCGAGGACCGGCAGGGCGCCCTTGGCGGCTCCGGAGGCGCCGAGCAGCAGGCCGGCGCCCGGGACCTTCTTGTCGTAGGCGGCGGGCGCGTTCCCCACCTTGCCGATCTTGAAGCCGCGCTTCTTGAGCTCGTCCGCGGTCGTCTTGGCGAGCCCGCTGCGCGGGGTCGCGTTGTAGACGTTGACCGTGATCTGCGCGGGTTCGGGGAAGGCGGCGGCGGGCGCGGCGGTCGCCTTGGGGGCGGGCTTGCAGTCGGTCTGCTTCCCGGCCGTCGTCCTGGTGTCCCCGTCGCCGGAGAACACGTCGACGAGCTGGAGCGTCCCCCAGCCGGCCGCGCCGAGCACGACCACGGCGGCGGCGGACGCGAGGACGATCCTGCGCCGGCGGTGGGGGCGGCGCATGCGGGGGTAGACATCCCCCGTGATGCGGTACTTTCCGCCCATGCCGGGGGGAGTGAGCATGCTCATGAACGCAGCGTAATGCCGCCCGTCGGCGATGCCTACTTGATGATCATGTGATCGCGTCCGGATGGGGGCGAACTGACCCCGAAAGGCCCAGCGGGACGGGCTCCCGGGAGGCGGTCAGTCGAGTTCCAGGACGCGGGCGTGCAGCACCTGGCGCTGCTGGAGCGCCGCGCGGACGGCACGGTGCAGTCCGTCCTCGAGGTAGAGGTCGCCCTGCCACTTCACGACGTGCGCGAAGAGGTCGCCGTAGAAGGTGGAGTCCTCGGCGAGCAGGGTCTCCAGGTCCAGCTGGCCCTTGGTAGTCACCAGCTGGTCGAGGCGGACCGGGCGCGGGGCGACGTCCGCCCACTGCCGGGTGCTTTCCCGGCCGTGGTCGGGATACGGCTTTCCGTTTCCGATGCGCTTGAAGATCACACGGAAAGCCTACCGGGCGAGCGGCTCCCGGCGCAGCCACGCGGGAGCAGTGGGATGCTGGTGCAAACCGTGACAGAACCGGAATCGGGGTGCCGTCATGAGCGCGAGCGAGCAGCCACCGGGCGCCGAGGCGACCGGCATCGCCGCCGGGTACGCCTTCGACGGGCCCGCACTCGAACTGGGGGCCCTGCTCTGGGACGGCGTCTGTCACCCGGACGCGCGTATCCGCGTCCCGCTGTCCGTGCTCAACCGGCACGGCCTGGTCGCCGGGGCGACCGGCACCGGCAAGACCAAGACGCTCCAGCTGATCGCCGAACAGCTCTCGGCGAACGGCGTGCCGGTCTTCCTCGCCGACGTCAAGGGCGACGTCTCCGGGATCTCCGCCCCCGGCCAGGACGGCGAGAGGGTCCGGGAGCGTGCCGGGCAGGTGGGCCAGGAGTGGCGGGGACGCGGCTTCCCCTGCGAGTTCTACGGGCTCGGCGGCACCGGCCCCGGCATCCCGGTCCGCGCGACGGTCACCGGTTTCGGTCCGGTGCTCCTGTCCAAGGTGCTCGGGCTCAACCGGACGCAGGAGCAGTCGCTCGGTCTGATCTTCCACTACGCCGATGCCAAGGGCCTGGAGCTGATCGACCTCAAGGACCTGCGGGCGGTGGTGGCCTTCCTGGTCTCGGACGCCGGGAGGGCCGAGCTCAAGGGCATCGGCGGTCTGTCGACGGCGACGGCCGGGGTGATCCTGCGGTCGATCACGGCCCTCGAGCAGCAGGGGGCGGGGGACTTCTTCGGGGAGCCGGAGTTCGACACGGCCGAGCTGCTGCGGACGGCGGCGGACGGGCGCGGGATCGTCTCGGTCCTGGAGCTGCCGGCCGTGCGGGACAAGCCGCAGCTGTTCTCGACCTTCCTGATGTGGATGCTGGCGGACCTCTTCGGCGACCTCCCGGAGGTCGGCGACCCGGAGAAGCCGAAGCTGGTCTTCTTCTTCGACGAGGCGCACCTGCTCTTCCACGACGCCTCGAAGGCGTTCCTGGAGTCGATCACGCAGACGGTGCGGCTGATCCGCTCGAAGGGCGTCGGGGTCTTCTTCGTGACGCAGACCCCGAAGGACGTCCCTCCGGACGTGCTCGCGCAGCTCGGCAACCGGGTGCAGCACGCGCTGCGCGCCTTCACCCCCGACGACGCGAAGGCCCTGAAGGCGGCGGTGCGGACCTTCCCGAAGTCGCCGTACGACCTGGAGGCGGTGCTCACCGGGCTCGGTACGGGCGAGGCGGTGATCACCGTACTGAGCGAGGAGGGCGCTCCGACACCGGTGGCGGTGACCCGGCTGCGGGCCCCCGAGTCGCTGATGGGCCCGGTCGACGCGGCGGTCCTGGACGCGGCGGTGAAGGGTTCGCCGTCGTACGGGCGGTACGCGCAGGCGGTGGACCGGGAGTCGGCGTACGAGAGGCTGACCGCCGAGCAGCGGGCGGCGGAGGAGGCGGCCTTGGAGGCGGCGGCCGCGAAGGAGGCCGAGAAGGCCGAGACGGCGAAGGAGGCCGGGAAGGCGGGGGCGAGGGCTCCCCGTGAGAAGGAGGAGCCCTCGCTCGCCGAGCAGGTGGTGGGCAGCGGGATCTTCAGCTCCCTGGCCCGGTCGATCGGCACCCAGCTGGGCCGGGAGATCAGCCGCTCGATCTTCGGGACGGCCCGCCGGAGGCGCTGACTAGGCGGTCACCTCGTCGTGGTCGCCGTGCAGGCCGCCGCCGCTGCCCGCGTCGCCCGTGGTGGGGGTGGAGACCACCGGCCTGCGCAGGGAGGAGATGTCGTGGGCGTAGGTGCCCACGGCGTTGGCGATGACGTCGATGTTGACGTCGAAGGCCTTCATGTCGATGTTGCGGATGTCGTCGCCCTCGGCGTGGTAGTTCACGTCGTACGCGACGCCGGCCGTCCCGCCGAACCTGGCCGCCTGGGCGGGGGTCTTGATGCCCTCGGCGCCGGTGAAGGTGCCGCCGGAGGGGATGCCGACCTTGATGAACGGCCCGTAGTCGGAGCGGCCGGTGAAGTCGGTGCCCTCGTGCGGGACCCCGCGCCCGTCCATGAAGTCGTTGATGTCGCGCTCCAGTTGGGCGGAGCCCTCGGGGCCGGCTTCCGCGCCGACGCCGTCCGAGTTGTCGCCGTCGTACACGAACAGGCCGTAGTTCGGCGAGGCGATCATGTCGAAGTTGAGGTAGAGCTTGATCTCCTTGCGGTCGAGCGCCGACAGGCCGTTGACGTAGTGCTCGGAGCCGAGGAGGCCGACCTCCTCCGCCGACCACCAGGCGAAGCGGACCTTGTTGCGGACCTTCTCCTTCGACCTGGCGAGCTCCAGGGCGGTCTGCAGGAGGCCGGCGGAGCCGGAGCCGTTGTCGTTGATGCCGGGGCCGGCGGTGACGGAGTCGAGGTGGGAGCCGAGCATCACGGTGTTCGCGGCGTTGCCGCCCCTGGTCTCCGCGATGACGTTGTTGGTGGTGCGCTTCTCCTGGAGCTGGCGGATCTCGAAGGAGAGCGAGACCGGGCCCTTGGCGAGGTCGTCGGCGAGCCGCGTGCCCTCGGCCAGGCTGATCCCGCCGGTGGGGATCCTGCCGGCGGCCGGTTCGCCGAGGGTGCCGGAGAGGGCGCCGTCGACGTTGTTGTAGACGATCGCGCCGGCGGCACCGGCCGCGGCGGCGTTCTGCTGCTTGATCGCGAAGGAGCAGACGCCGCGCTTGATCAGCGCGATCTTCCCGGTGAAGGTGCCGGAGGCGAAGTCGCCGGGCTCGCAGCCGGTGGAGCCGTCGGCGTCGACCGGGACGGCCGCCAGCTCGGCGGTGATGCCGCCGACCGGGGTGGACTTCGTGTACGTCATCGCCTTGATGCCGAGCGTCCGGGCGTCGGGGGAGAGGACGGAGGCCTTCTCGGTGAGCGTCTCGGTGTAGACGAAGTCGAACTGCTGGTACCGGACGTCGTACCCGGCCTTCTTGAGCCGGGTGTAGACGTACGCGGCCGAGGCGTCGTGGCCGAGGGTGCCGGCCGCGCGGTTTCCGGCGGCCGAGTCGGCTATCGCCTGGAACTTCTGCAGGTGCTCGTAGGCGTCCCGGGCGGTGGTTTCGCGGACCAGCTTCTTCGCCAGCCTGGCGGCGTCGCGGGCGGGCGCGGCCGCGGGGTCCTGACCCGCGGTGGCGGGGGAGGCGAGGACCAGCGGGGTGGCGAGGGCGGCGGCGGCGAGGATGGCCGCGGCTCGGCGCTGGGATGCGTTCACAGAAGTCCTTCCCGGTACGGACGGAGGTTGAGGGGAAGCTAGCGATCTCGGGGGCGTTCTGTGAACAGATCCGTCACGATTGCTGTCAGGTCGGAGCGGGAGGGAAATGCGGAATTATCAATTCCCGGTCCGTGGGTCTCCTTTCGCGGCTTTCGGGACGGGTTTCGGGGTTCACGCGTCGATCATCACGCGCGTGCGTGATGATCGCCCGGTGGGTTCACCTCTTCGCGAAGCGGTCGAGGGCCGCCAGGATCCGTTCCCGGGTCTCCTCGCCGCCCAGGTGCCCGGCGCGCTCGACGACGTGCAGCTCGGCGTCCGGCCAGGCGCGGGCCAGCTCCCAGGCGGTGGTGAGCGGCCCGCCCATGTCGAGCCGGCCGTGGATCAGGACCCCGGGGATGCCGGCGAGCCGGTGCGCGTCGCGGATCAGCGCGCCCTCCTCCAGGAAGGCGCCGTGCGCGAAGTAGTGCGAGCAGATGCGGACGAAGCCGAGCCGGGCGTCGTCGACCCGGTCGGTGTACGGGGTTCCCATGCCCTCCGGGGAGAGGACCGCGTCCTCCCAGGCGCACCAGTCGGCCGCGGCCTTCTCCCGTACGGCCCGGTCGGGGTGGTCCATGAGGGCCGCGTACGCCCCCACGACGTCGGAGGCGTTCCCCGCCCCCGCCCGGAACCGCTCGTGGGCCTCGGGGAAGAAGCGGCCGACGCCCTCGTACAGCCAGGCGGTCTCGGAGCGGCGGGTGGTCGTGACGGACGCGAGGACGATCTCCGACACGCGCTCGGGATGGGCCTCCGCGTACGCCAGGATCAGCGTGGAGCCCCAGGACCCGCCGTACAGCAGCCACGTGTCGATCCCGAGGTGTTCGCGCAGCCGCTCCATGTCGGCCACCAGGTGCGCGGTGGTGTTCACGGTCATGTCGGCGGCCGGGTCGCCGGCGTGCGGGGTGGAGCGACCGCAGCCGCGCTGGTCGAAGAGGACGATCCGGTACGCCTCCGGGTCGAAGTGCCGCCGGCTGCGCGGGGAGGAGCCGGAACCCGGCCCGCCGTGCACGACGAGCGCGGGTTTGCCGTCCGGGTTCCCGTACGCCTCCCAGTGGACGAGGTTGCCGTCGCCCACGTCGAGCAGGCCTTGGTCGTGAGGTGCGGTCTCGGGATGCATCCGGCCGACGCTACCGGGCGCGGGCGCCGCGGGGCGGGGGGTTTTCCGGCCGGGACGGGTCCGCGCTCACGGGCTTCCGTTCCCCCGCACCCGTACGGCCGGGTCCTCGCACCAGTCCAGGAGCGAGGGCCACTCCCCGTACCCCGAGTCGGGGTTGAGGTGCTCGCCGGCCGGCACGGGGTCCAGGTCGAGGCCGAGCGGGATGCCGTAGTGCAGGTCGGCGCCCTCGGGGCAGTACGGGTCC
Organism: Streptomyces sp. NPDC107498; assembly: GCF_055582805.1. Lineage (NCBI taxonomy): Bacteria > Bacillati > Actinomycetota > Actinomycetes > Kitasatosporales > Streptomycetaceae > Streptomyces > Streptomyces sp. NPDC107498. The sequence continues at coordinate 181,829 of NZ_JBVJPE010000015.1, forward strand.
CCGTCCCCGTACACGAGGCGCGCCTTGAGCCCCGCCTCCGACAGGTCGAGGCCGTCGGCGAAGGCGGCGATCTCCGGGATCGAGGCGGCGACCTCCGGGGAGGGCGGCGCGACCAGCAGGACCCGGTCGGCGTCCGGCCTCCGGTCCCCGGCGCGCAGCCACAGCAGCACCGACAGGCTGTGGGCGAGGACCACGAACTCCCCCTCGGCCGGGCGCTGTCCGTGCTCCTCCAGGGCGTCGAGCCACTCGTCGAGGACGGGGGCGTCCGGCGCGGGCAGCTGGGGGTAGCGGACCTCGTGGCCGCGCTCGCGCAGCCGCCCGGCGAGCCAGTGCTGCCAGTGGGCGGGCGGGCGGCGGTTCTGGAAGCCGTGCAGGATCAGGTACGTGGTCATGCGGTGATCCTGCGACGGCGGAGGCCGCCGGTCCACCACCGTCCGCGGAGCGGTCGACGTTCTTCGGAGCGGGTCCGACCGAATCGGCCGGACCGAACGGGCCGGCCGGGGTCAGGCGCGCAGGGTCAGCAGCTCCCGCACGCCGGTCTTGAGGCGCTCGGCCGACAGCTCCTGCTCGACCGTCAGGTGGTGCATGACGTCGGGCGAGAACGGCGCGAGCGCCAGGTGCGCGAGGAGCGTGCGGTCGCTCCCCGGCCTGAGCTGCCCGATGAGCAGGGACATGTGGGTGTGCATCACCCGGTAGGCGCCGCTGTGGTAGCGGGCTCGGGGGGCGGCGGAGTGCGCCGCGAGCAGCAGGGCGCGCTGAGCGGCGACCCGGTCGACGAGCGCGTCGAGGAAGGCGTCGAGCCGCTCGGCGGCGGGGGCACCGGGGCCCAGCGGGGGCGGGCCGCTCATGTACGCCTCCTGGAACGTGCGCTCGCGCTCGTCGAGGAGTGCCCACAGCAGCTGGGAGACGTCGCCGAAGCGGCGGTAGACGGTGCCGACGCCGATGCCGCTGGCGTGGGCGACCTGGTTCATGGTGACGGCGTCGGGGCCTTCCTCGGCGACGATCCGGGCGGCCGCGTCGAGGATCCTGCGCCGGTTGCGGGCCGCGTCGGCGCGCTCGGGGCCGGGGGTGTCGACGGTGGGGAGCAGGCTGAGCACCGGCGCCGTCCGGTCTCCGGCCCGCGGGTTCTCCGTACTCATCTGCCGACTCCTGTCCCTGTGTCCCCGAGCTCCGTCTCCCCCTGGTCGCTTCTCGGCTTCCTGAGGTGAGCATACCTGTCCCCCTTGAAAAACGGATAGGAATCCGTTTAATCTCGGTCACGGCGAAGCGGAAAGCGATCCGCTTGGTCCGTTCGTGAGGGTCCGTTCGTGTTCGGCTGAGGAGAGTCCGCCATGTCCGTCAAGGTCGCCGTCATCTACTACTCGGCCACGGGAGCCGTGCACCAGCTCGCCCAGGCCCTCGCCGAGGGCGCCGAGAAGGCCGGCGCCGAGGTCCGCCTGCGCCGGGTGCCCGAGCTCGCCCCCGACGCCGCCATCGACGCCAACCCGGCCTGGCGCGCCCACGTGGACGCCACCGGGGACGTGGAGGTCGCCACGCTGGAGGACCTGGAGTGGGCGGACGCGTACGCGCTCGGCTCCCCGACCCGCTTCGGCAACGTGTCCGCGCAGCTCAAGCAGTACGTCGACACGACCGGCGGCCTCTGGCAGCGCGGCGTCATGGCGGACAAGCCCGCCACCGCCTTCACCAGCGCCCACAACGTCCACGGCGGCAACGAGTCGACGCTGCTCGCGCTCTACAACACCTTCCACCACTGGGGCTCGGTCATCGTCTCGCCCGGCTTCACCGACCCGGCGGTGTACGCGGCCGGCGGCAACCCGTACGGCACCTCCCACCCGGCCGACAACGGCGCCCCGGGGGAGGCGGTCCTCGCGGGCGCCCGCTACCAGGGCGAGCGCCTGACCCGCATCGCGAAGCGCCTGAAGGGCCTGGCGGACGACTGACGACGGATGCGGAAGCACCCCCGGAGGCATCGCCTCCGGGGGTGCTTCCGCATCCGTCCCCCGGTCGGGCCGGGGAGTTCCCCGGTCAGGCCAGGGAGAGGAAGAGCTTCTCCAGGCGGGCCCGCATCGCCTCGGGGTCCTCGCCGTTCCTGCGCCCGCCCTCGATGTCGGTCAGGCACTGCTGGAGACCGGTCGCGATGATCGCGAACCCGGCCCGGTCGAGGGCCCGCGAGGCGGCGGCCAGCTGGGTGACGACCTCCTCGCAGTCACGCCCCTCCTCGATCATCCGGATCACCCCGGCGATCTGGCCCTGGGCCCGGCGCAGCCGGTTCAGGACCGCCTTGAGCTCGGCGCCCGCGAGATCGAGTTCCACTGCCACTCCTCCACAGATACCCCAGGGGGTAATTTACTCCCCGGCACGGGGTCCCGTCGAAGACCAAGGATGACACCTGTCGGGGCGGGCCCCGCGCGACCGGCGGGGCCCGCGGGGCGCACCGGGTTCAGTCCGGGGCCGGGCCCGTCTCGTCGATCGGGCGGATGACCACCGGGTGGTCCGGGGAGCCGGGCGGGACCGGGCAGCGGGCCACCCGGGCGGCGATCTCGGTGACGCGGTCCAGGGAGGCGCAGTCGAGGACCCAGTAGCCGGCGAGGACCTCCTTGGTCTCGGCGTACGGGCCGTCGGTGACGACCGGCTCGCCGTCGGCGCCCGCCGTGACGAAGCGGGCCGTGGACGGGGCGGCGAGGCCCTGGGCGTCGACCAGCTCGCCGTTCGCGGACACCTCCTCGGTGATCGCGTTCATGTGGTCGGACATCGCCTTGATCTGCGCCCCGTCCCAGGCGGGACTCTGCGCGGAGCCGCGGCCCGCCATCGCCTCGTAGTCGGCCTGCGACCCCTGCACCATCACCAGGTACTTCATGACGTCCTCCTCGCTCATGGGGCCGATCTGTCCCTCGCAGCACAGTCGGAGCCGGGCGGCCGTTCTCGACACCGCGCGGACGGAAACCGGAAAAGCGTGATAAATCACTCGGCTGCCCCATGATTTCCGGTGTGAACGCCTTCACCTTCTCCGCCGCCTTCATCACCTTCTTCTCCGTCGTCGGTCCCCCGAAGGTGCTCCTCGCCTTCGCCGGCCTCGCCCAGGTCCACGACGTCCGCCAGATGCGGACCGTCGCCCTCATCTCCTCCGGCGCGGCCGTCCTCGTCGGCCTCGTCACCGGCATCACGTCGCCCTGGCTGCTGGACCTCTTCCACATCAGCACCCCCGCCCTCCAGCTGGCGGGCGGGGTCATCTTCTTCATCTACGCCGTCGGTCTCGTCCTCGGCCTCCACCTCGGCTCCGACGGCGCCCACCAGGACGCCCCCGACCTGGTCAGCGGGGTGCGCGAGCTGCTCATGCCGTACGTCGTGAGCCCGCTCGCCCTGACCGCCGTGCTCATCGAGGCGGCCGAGCGCGACTCCTTCAGCTGGCGCTCGACGGTGGTCGGCGCGTACGTGGCCGTCATCGCCCTCGACCTGGCCTGCGTCCTGCTCCTCGCCCAGATCCTGCGCCGCACCCACCACGCCACGATCGAGCTGCTCGGCCGCCTCCTGGGCCTGCTGCTCGCCGCCGTCGGCGTCGACCTGGTCCTCGACGGCCTCTTCGACCTGGGCGTCTCCGGCCTGGACGTCCGCCACTAGGCGGTGCCTTGCCGGTCCGGGCCGCGCGACCGGAAGCCGTCCTGCCGGTCAGGTCCGGGCCGCGCGACCGGAAGCCGTCCTGCCGGTCAGGTCCGGGCCGCGCAGAGCTCCCGTTCCAGCGGCGTCCGGAAGCGGGGCGTCACCCGGGCGTCCCCCAGCCACTCCGCGAGGCGCGCCGCCTCCGCCCCGACCGCCCGCTCCGCCTCCGCGCCCACGTCGGCGAGGAGCCGGTGGACGACGGCGCCGTCCGGCCGCTGCGCCCAGCCGCCGACGACCCGGCCGTTCCACCACACCGTCGGCCCGATGTTCCCGCTGCGGTCGTACAGCGCCGCCCGGTGAGCCGGGTCCAGGTACCAGTCGCGGCCCTGCCAGCCCATCGGCGTCGGGTCGAGCGCGGGCAGCAGCGCCGCCCACGGCTCCGGCTCCGGTACGGGCCCGAGGTCGTCCGGCAGGACGAACCCCGTCCCCCCGTCCACCGTCACCGGCAGCGCCCCCACCGCCACGAGCGCCTTGCGCACGTCCGTGACCTTCCACCCCGTCCACCACGTCAGGTCCGCCTCGGTCGCGGGACCGCACGCCCCGAGCCAGTGCCCCAGCAGCTCCGCCCGCGCCTCCGCCGGGTCCCGTACGGGGTGGGCCCCGGCGACCGCCCACCGGAAGCGGCTCGACGTCCACGTCCCCTGCGGCCGGCCCCGTACGATCCGGCCCTCCATGCCCAGCACCCGCAGGACCCGGCTCGCCACGGACTGCGTCCCCTCCTGGCGGGTGCCCGGCCCGTACACGTACGTCGACCTCAACCTCGGCACGGCCGCGCCGAGTTCGGTCCCGGTCGCCTCGCCCCGTGCGGCCAGCTCCGCGAGGACGAGCCGCTCGGTCTCCGCGAGCCAGGCCCCGTCGAAGGTGCTGCCGGCCGCCAACTGCTTGAGGAGCGTGGTGCGTTCCCGGACGGCCGCCGGCCGGGTCGTCGAGGCCTGGACGGCGGCGGCGAGGGAGGCCGGGAAGACGAAGAGCGTGTGCCGCATGCCGTGCATCCGGACCAGCGCCCCGTCCTCGTACAGCGCCCGTTCCACCGCCCCCACCGGCTCGACCCCCTCGGCCAGCCGCGCCGCCACCGCGAGGAACACGCTCGCCGGATCCGTCCCGTGCAGCGCCACGAGCGCGCCCCCGACCTCCGCCGCCGACCCCGCCCGCGCGCTCCCGGCCAGCCGGTGCCGCACTCCGAGCCGGGCCCGCCGCTCCGCCGCGTCGATGAACCTGGTGTCTCCCATGGGCCCCATCATGGATTCAGGCGGCGGCCGAGTCCGGGAACTCCGTCACCGTCTTCACGAACCCGCCCCCGCTCACCCGGCCGAGCGCTCGCCGATCGGCCGCCGGCGCAGGGAGGAATCGGTGAGGACGGGCGACCGCCAGGCGCCGTCCGGCTGGTAGAGGTCGGTCCCCGGCGGCACGATCGCGTCGATCCGGTCGAGGGCCTCGTCGGTGAGGACGACCGGCGCGCCCTTCAGCAGCCCCTCCAGCTGCTCCATCGTCCGGGGCCCGATGATCACGGACGTCACGGCCGGGTGGGCGGCGGCGAACGCGATCGCCAGCTCGGGCAGCGAGCACCCGATCTCGTCGGCCAGCGCGACGAACTCCTCGACGGCGTCGAGCTTGGCGGCGTTGACCGGCAGCGAGGGGTCGAAGCGGTGCGGGGTGAGCGCGGGCCGCCCGCTGGTCATGTCGATCGGCCGCCCCTTGCGGTACTTCCCGGTGAGGAACCCGGACGCGAGCGGGCTCCAGGTCAGCACCCCCATCCCGTACTTCTGGGCGGTGGGCAGCACGTGCGCCTCCGCGCCGCGCGCCAGCAGCGAGTACGGCGGCTGCTCGGAGCGGAACCGGCGCAGCCCGCGCCGCTCGGCGACGGCGTGCGCCTCGACGATCTCCTCGGCGGGGAAGGCGGAGCAGCCGAAGGCCCGGACCTTCCCCTGGGTGACGAGGTCGCCGAGGACGTCGAGGGTCTCCTCGATGTCGGTCCGGTGGTCGGGCCGGTGCACCTGGTACAGGTCGATCCAGTCGGTGCCGAGCCGCTTGAGGCTGTTCTCGACGGCGAGGGTGATCCAACGCCGCGAGCTGCCGCCCCTGTTGGGGCCCTCGCCGCCGACCGGGAAGTACACCTTGGTGGCGAGCACGGTCGCCTCCCGGCGCCGCGGGTCGCGCAGCGCCTTGCCGACGATCTCCTCGGACTCGCCGGCCGAGTACATGTCGGCGGTGTCCACGAAGTTGACGCCCTGGTCGAGGGCGGCATGGATGATCCGTACGGACTCCTGGTGGTCCGGATTGCCGACGGCTCCGAACATCATGGTGCCGAGGCAGTAGGTGCTGACGTCGATCCCGGTCCCGCCGAGTATCCGATAGCGCATGCGCGCACTCTAGGAACTGGAGTGCACTCCAGGGCAAGGGGCGGAGGAGGACGAGAACCGGAGGATCAGCCCGGCCAGCACCTCGGGCCGCTCCAGATGCACGTCGTGCCCGGCACCGGGCAGGCTCACGCCGTGGAGGCCGGGCTGGATCCGGGCCATCTCCGCGTACTCGTCCCCGTCGATGATCCCGCCCTGCCCGCCCTCGCCGAGGACGACGAGCGCGGGGCAGCGGACGGCCGCCCACTCGTCCCAGAAGGCGCGGCGGACGTTCTCGTCGAGGGACCGGACCATGACGTCGGCGTCGAAGCGCGGCCGGAATCCCCCCGCGCGCTCCTCGAGCCCGTCGGCCCACCCCTCCCCGACGGCCGCCTTCCCGTTCCCCAGGTGGGCGACGGCCGCCTCCCGCGAGGGGAACGGCACCGGCCACGCCCGCAGCCAGTCCCCGATCAGCTCTCCCGTGCCCGGTTCGGCGCGTCCGGGCCCGGCCTCGACGAGGACGAGCGCGCGGGGAAGGCCGGGACGGGCGGCGGCGGTCAGGAGGGCGGTGTGCCCGCCGAGGGACTGCCCGACCAACAGGGGGCGCACGAGACCGAGTTCCCGGACGACGGCGACGACGTCGGCGACGTGCGCGGCGCGCGAGACGTCCGCCGGACGCCGCTCGCTGCCGCCGTGCCCCCGCTGGTCGAGGGCGACGACCCGGTGACCGGCGTCCCGGAGCGACCGGGCGACGGCGTCCCACTCCCCGGAGTGACCGGCGAGCCCGTGGAGGAGGAGGGCGTCGGGCCCGGAGCCGCCCCAGTCGCGACAGGAGAGCCGCACGCCGTCACGTACGACGACGCGCTCGACGGAGGAAGCGGCGGAGGAGGCGGCGGAGGAGGCGGCGGAGGAGGCGGTGGGGGAATCGGTCACCCCGCCATCCTCCCCTACGGGTGCAGGAGTTGATCGGCGACGGCGGTGCGGGCGTAGAGGACGGAGCGGCCGCTGCGGTGGGCGGTGACGAGCCCGGCGTTGCGCAGGGCGATGAGGTGCTGGGAGACGCCGGCGGCGGACATGCCGCAGTGGGTGGCGAGCTGGGTGGTGGAGGCGGGGGTGTCGAGCTCGGTGAGGAGCAGGGTGCGGGAGCGGCCGAGGACGGCGGCGACGGCGTCCGTGGCATCGGTGGTACGGGGCTCCCAGACGCTCCCGAAACCACGGGCCGGGTAGGCGAGTTGGGGCGGATCGGGGTGGACAGACCGGGTGAGGACCCTGGGCCAGGCGAAGACGGAGGGGACGAGCAGCAGCCCGGAGCCGGCCTGGTCGCGGGTGAGCGCGCAGTGCCGCCGTACGAGCCGGAGGGTGCCGTCGTCCCACCGCACGGTCTCGTGGAGTTCGCTCAGCACCCGCGCCGAACCGTGCTCGGCGACCTGCCGCGCCCGGTGGAAGACGTCGGCCTCCAGGACCTTCTGGATGCGGGCCCAGTAGGGGGCGAGGGCGAGCTCCCAGTACGTCTCGATCTCGTCGGCGACCTTGGGCAGGACGGCCTCGGGATCCTCGCGCAGCAGCCGGAGCCGGCCCGCGTCCACGCCCTTCTGCTCGAGGGTGTCGAGGTCGGACCGGACCTGCGCGGCGGGGGAGCGGCGGATGGCGTCGAGCTCGGCGTCGAGGGTGGGGAAGGGCCCGGTGGGGGTGGGGTTGAGGAAGTCGGCGAGGTACCCGAGACCGGGGACGAGGGCGGCGAGCCAGCCGCGGTCGAGCCCGGCCCGGACGAGCCGGGGCCGCACCTGGGCGGCCCAGCGCCCGTGCGGGGCGGAGTCGGGCTGATGGGCGACGACGCGGTAGCTGGTGACGACCTCCCACATGGGGGAGACGGCGAAACGGGTCTGGGCGAGATCGGCGGCGGAGAAACTGAGCCCGGCTTCCATGCGTTCCACGTCCTGGGGCTGGCGAACGGATTCGGCCTGAGCTTAATCATTGGAAGGGGGGTGGGGACAGGAAGCACGCTCCCCCCATGCCTGGAACACCCGACAAGCCCACCCGAACCCCCACCCCCTCCGACTCGGCCTTCAGAGGCCTCCCGCCGGCGGTCTGGACGATCTTCGCGGGAACGATCGTCAACCGCCTCGGATACCTCGTCACGCCGTTCCTGGTCTTCTTCCTCGCCTCGCGGGGGGTGACCGGCGGGGACACCTCGTACGTGCTCGGCGCACTCGGAGCGGGCAACCTGATCGGCCCCGCGGTGGGCGGCGTCCTCGCCGACCGCATCGGCCGTCGCCCCACGATGCTGATCGGCCTGATCGGCGCGGCGGCGGCGCAGGGAGCGCTCTTCCTGGCGCCGGGGGTGTGGACGATGGCCGGGGCGGCGCTGCTGATCAGCGCGGCCGGCAGCGCGGTCTCCCCGGCGGCGTACGCCCTGCTGGCCGACGCCGTCGACAGCGAACGGCGGCAGCGCGCGTACGCCCTCTTCGGCTGGGGCGTGAACATCGGCACGGCCGTGGCGGGCGTCCTCGGCGGCTACCTCGCGGCCCAGGGGTACTGGCTGCTGTTCGTGGTCGACGCGGGCTCGATGCTGCTGTACGCGCTGGTGGTGGCGGTCCGCCTGCCGGAGCCGAAGCGCCCGGCCCCGGCGCGGCACACGAAGGACGGCATCGGCTACGGAGTGGTCCTCCGCGACCGCCTGGCCCTGCTCCTCCTGCCCCTGTTCGGCGTCCAGCTCTTCGTGTACTCGCTGACCGAGGTCGCCCTCCCGCTCGCCGTCCGCGACAGCGGCCTCTCGCCGGCGGTGTACGGGGCGATGGCGGCCGTCAACGCGATCCTGGTCGTCGCGCTCCAGCCCTTCGCGACCGCCTGGCTGGCGCGGCTCCCGCAACTGGTGGTGCAGAGCGCGGGCAGCGGCCTGATCGCGGTGGGCGTCGCGCTGACCGGCCTCGCCGACGGCGTCGCCGGCTACACGGTGTCGGTCGTGGTCTGGTCGCTCGGCGAGGTCGCCGTCGCGGGCATCGCGGCCGGCATCTTCGCCAACCTGGCCCCGGCGCACGCCCGCGGCCGCTACCAGGGCGCCTTCAGCTGGACCTGGGGAGTGGCCCGCTTCGGAGCCCTCACCCTGGGAGTGACGACCTACACGACCCTGGGCCCGGCGACGCTGTGGTGGACGGCACTGGCGGCGGGGACGGCCACGGCGGCGACCACCCTGGCGCTGCGCACCCGGGTGGAATCCCGCACGACGTCCCACACCCTGGCGGCATGACCGCGCTCGCGTGCCCGGGCTCCGCACGACCCCCGGGAAGGCTCCCGCCCCCGCCGAGGATCAGTCCCGCCGGATGTGCTCGGGATCGATGTGCCGCCGCACCATGGGAACGGAGGCGAGGGCGGCGGCGAGCACGACCCCCAGCGCACAGGCGAACAACAAGGGCAACCCGTCCCAGTCCCAGTGCACGGCCCCGCCCCCGGTGATCAGGTAACTGGACTCGGCGAGCCACCCGGTGACGATCGCCGCCCCCAACCCCACCACCAACGGCAACACCACCTGTACCACCTGCACCACCCGCAACGTCCCCGCCCGAGCCCCCAACAACGCGAGCGCGGTGACCTGCCCCCGCCGCTCCATGGCCCGATCAGCCACGGACACGACGAACGCGGCAACCCCGATCACCAACCCGAGCACCATCCCGACGACCAGCAGACTCCGAATCACGGTCAACTGAGCGAGCGAGTCGATGACGATCCCGACGGGCTCGACGGAAGCGGTGGGCGCAACGGCCCCGATGCCGTCGAGGACGGTGCGGATGGTGGCGGGGTCGGAAGGACTGGCGAGGACGAAGAGGGCGTTGGCGGGTTCGGCGCCTTGGGGGAGCAGTGAGGGAGGGATGAGCAGGCTTGGGCCGCCGAACTCTGAGGGTTGGTACGTCTGAACCATGACAGCTTCTTGAGGCAGGGAGACGTGCAGTTTTCGTCCGTTGTTGAGCAGGAACGGGAAGCTGTTACCGGGGCGGGCATCCCTGTCAGCAGGGAACGTGGCATCCGTAATCCGCAGCACCTTGTTATCGGTGCATCCATGTGTTGTCTCGGTGAAGGCAGCCAATTGGGCGCACGTGGCGATGACTGCTCGGATACTGGATGGTCTCCCCTCCAAGCTGCCCACCCATGACTGGGCGACCAGACCATGGGCCTGTACTCCACTCAACGCGGCCATCTCCGAGCGCTGTCGCGTGCTCAGCTCTTCCGCCGGAAGGCTGTACTCCTGGACCGGGGCCGTCCGCCGACTGACCTGATCCAGTTCGATGAGCACCCCTTGAGTGAGGGAGGCGCCGAATACCAGCAGCACAAGCCCGGTGACCACCCGCAGGGCGCTCCCCGGATCGACCTCCGTGCGCCGCATGGCTAGCACCAGCGGCAGCGATTGCGACATTCCCGCCAGGCGGCGCGAAAGCCAGGCCGTGATCGGCGCCAGACCGAACACAAGCCCTGCCCCGGTCATCAGCACGGCGCCGGGAACCAGCACGGCGCCGGCCGATCCGCCTGACGGATTCCGTCCCATCGCGTCGAGCAGGCAGTATCCGCTGATGATTCCGAGGCCGGGGATCAGCAGCAGCGTCCCGTACTTCTTCGGAGGCTTGCGCTCACCGGTCCGGCGCACGCTGATGGGCGACTGGGCCGCTCGCCGTGCACTGAACTGCCCCACGACCCAGGCGAGGGCCGGGCATCCCAACAGGCACACAGCGATGGTCGTCCCGTCCGGCCGACCATCGGCCGGGTACCAGCGCAAGCCGGGCAACCCGACCCACGCCATGACTTCATTGATCCCGAGGTATCCGATGAGTCCGACCACAGCCCCGGCGAAGGCGGCGACCACGCTCTCTCCGGCATTGACCCGGAGGGTGTCCCGCACGCTGAGGCCGACGAGCCGGAGTGCGGCGAGCCGACGTGCACGTGACTCCCCGGAGAGCCGGGCGCAGACGGAGAGGAAGATGACGAGCGGGAGCAACACGATGCAGCCGAGTGTGAACCGCAGGATGTCCAGGGTGGAGGGGTCGATGACCTCGTGCCGTGTGTACGTGGCGCCGAAGCGCCCGAGGGACGCCGCTCCGCTCAGTTCGTCGGCGTCGGTGCCGATATAGGCGTACAGCTCGTCCGGTCCGCCCAACCCCTCTGGGGAAATGATGCCGGTCACGCGACCGGGCACGAGTCCAGCGGCGCGGGGGTTGGCCGCCAGGATCCCGCCCAGTTTCGGCGAAACGATCGCTTCACCTGCGCGAGGAAGTGCCTTGATCCCCGGAGGAACGGGCAGAGGGCCGACACCTTTGTGGCCGATGAAGACACGCCGCAGTGGTTGCGAGCCGTAGGGGTCCAGGAATTCCTGGTAGACGGCATTCTTGTTCGCCCCGGGGGAGATGGCGCGATTCGTCACCCGGGCGTCGTTGGCGGCGATGATCGTCGGGATGGTGAGTGCGGCGGCCAGACAGGCAACCCCGAGACCGGATCCGAGCGCCATCAGGAGAAAGCGGACCCTGGCCCTGCGTCCACTTCCCCAGAGCAGGCGCATCCCGAGGACGAACGCGTTCACACGGTCACCCGTTCGGACAGCACGCCGTCCGACATCGTGTACTGGGTGTCGGCCTTCGCGGCGACATCGGCGTCGTGCGTGACGATGACGACGGCGGTCTTCTGTCTTCTCGCCAGCTGAAGGAACTCATCGAGCACGGCAGCTGCGTTGGCACTGTCGAGAGCTCCGGTCGGCTCGTCCGCGAACACCACGTCCGGCCGGTGGACCAGAGCCCGCGCAACCGCCACGCGCTGGCTCTGGCCTCCTGACAGCTTCGACGTCCTGCGCCGCAACAGATCGCCCATTCCGAGCCGCCCCAACACCTGGGCCGCCATGGCGTGGGCGTGGGACTTGCTGATGCCGGCGAGCCGGAGAGGGAGCGCCGCGTTCTCCTCGACGGTCAGCTCTGGCAGCAACTCCCCGTACTGAAAGACGAAGCCCAGGCGGGTACGGCGTAACGCGCTGAGTTCTCCGTCGGGGAGCGACGAGAGCTGCTCCCCGTCGAAAGTCACCGTGCCGTTGGAGGGCGGCAGAACTCCAGCGAGGCAGTACAGCAGGGAGGACTTGCCCGACCCGCTGCTACCCGTGATGGCGGCCACTTCACCGCGCTTGAGCGCGAAATCGACATCGATCACCGCCTGCTGGGTGCCGTAGAAGAGATCCAAGCCCTCGGCGCGGAGGACGACGTCCGTCATGGTGTGCACTCCTGTGGGAGTGGGAGCCGCCGACAAGCGGCTCCCACGAAGGTCGACTGCCCTAATTGCGCTTGAAGGACTTCGTCGGAGAGCAGTTGTCAGGGTGCAGGGAGCCGCGGTTCTGGCACACGCGCACTTCCGCGGTGTTCGTGTACCGGCTGGCGCCATCGTGGACGAGCTTGTCGAGCCAGACGTCCTTCTTCTGGACACCGTCGAAGCGATTCCACCCGTAACCGTGCACCTTCACCAGCAGGTAGACGTTGTGGTTGTCGTTGAGACCGATGTCGCGCAGTTCACCCTTGATGTGGAATGCCCCCTGGTGCACCTCGGCGGGCTCCCATTTGTACATTCCTTCCGCGAACTCCGCCCCGGTCGTCTTGAAGAGCGCTACACCGTGCCACGAGTCGGCCGCCGCCACCCCCGCTCCTCCGACGAACAACCCCGCAGCCACGACAGCTGCCGCCAACTTCCTCATAGATGTCCCCTCGAGCTGAAAGTGCCGACTGGTCATCACAGAAAGTATCTGCATCACTACACACGGGTGGCAGCAGGAACGTCCCTCCCTCCGATCACCCCCCGATCCGGTGAACGCCCCCTGTCGGGCGGCCCGTTCACCCCTCCGGGCGTGGGGCGCTTCGCGCGGGCGCCCGGCTGTCGGCCCGCCCCCGTGGGGGTGATCGCCGGTGCGCCCGTGGGAAGGCGCCGCGCCGCCGCCCTCCTGTGTGCCGCCGGCTCGTCCGTGGTCGGTGCTGCCGAGGCCCAGCGGACCCGAATGCGCCACCACGGGCTCCTGGAGGACATGCACCGCACCGAGGCCGACATGCGGGCGGCGGGCTTCACCGACGAGGAGATCGCGCGGGAGCTCGTCGACATGGGGAACCAGGCCAAGGGGATCGCCCGTGCCGGAATGTCCCCCCCTGCCCCGCCTGAGGGGCCCGTCCGGGAGAACGGACGGGCATACGTCGAAGGGCCCCACCGCGAACGGTGGGGCCCTTCAACGAATTGCCCGGTGAGAGCAATGGCGGAGGATACGAGATTCGAACTCGTGAGGGGTTGCCCCCAACACGCTTTCCAACTGTCCGCTCCAGGGTTCATGGGCGTTCGTAGGTGTTCATGCAGCGGTTGAGGCGGGCGCCTGGATACAGGTGAACGGGCGCGGCCTCTGGCGTACAGGACAAAGACCAGGACAACACGTTGTACTCGCCACTGCTTCTGCCTCCCTTCGATTGGGGACGTAGGGCCTTCTGCGCCATAGCTCTATAGAGATCGACAGGGAGGGGCATACAGGTTATTCAGGGGTGTGGGAGAGAGGCTGGGAGCCGCTATCGAGTGCTTCAGTTGCTGCATCGGTCTGTTGTGCGGCCTTTGCTGATTCCAGTGCGTAGGCGAGGTTGTTGCGGGTGGACAGGGTGTCCGGGTGGGTGTCGCCCAGTACCTCCATCCGCTGGGCGAGGGTGGTCTCGTACAGGGGGATGG